>NZ_JBKVXZ010000018.1:27893-56825 GCF_046973065.1 Flintibacter sp.
AGTGGCTGCGTGGCCGTGGCCTGGACGGCGTAAAACTCATCGTTGGCGACAAGTGCCTTGGTATGCTGGAGGCTGTGGGAGAAGTATTCCCTGAGGCCAAATACCAGCGGTGTACCGTCCACTTTTACCGCAATGTGTTCTCTGTCACGCCTCGCTCCAAGGTGAAGCTGGTGGCAAAGATGCTCAAGGCAATCCACGCCCAGGAGAGCAGAAAAGCCGCCCGGGAGAAGGCCAAGGCCGTGGTGGAGCAACTGCGCTCTATGAAGCTGAAAGAGGCCGCCAGGAAGGTGGAGGATGGTATTGAGGAGACTCTGACTTACTGTGATTTCCCCAGTGAACACTGGACCCGCATCCGTACCAACAATGTGATTGAGAGGCTGAACCGGGAGATCCGCCGCCGTACCCGTGTGGTTGGCAGCTTCCCGGACGGCAATTCCGCACTCATGCTGGTCTGTGCCCGGCTGCGCCATGTGGCCGGTACCCAGTGGGGAAATAAGAAGTATATGAATATGAAGCACCTGGAGGCTGCCGTTGAGGACGCCTCCATTGCTGGCTGACTTCATTCATGCCAGGCCTTGCAAACCATTTTGCGAAAAACTCTTGACACTACCTAAATTTCTATTTGACGCTTACGTCCTTTTTCTTCTTTTTCTGTTTCTTCTCCAGTTTCATAGCCGGCCAGGACTGGGCGGTGATCACACCCTCCAAACCAGCCCGCCGGGCTGCACGGATATACTCCTGGGGATCGGCGGTGGTATAAATCTCCAGCGTACCTGGCTCGCTGCGCCGGCTGATCTGCCGCGTCTCCTTCAGGCACCGCTCCAGCTCCCTGGCCATGCGGTCTGCCGGATCCACCAGCTGCAGCTGAGGATAGAGGCGGCGGATATTTTCCTCCACCAGAGGGTAGTGGGTGCAGGCCAGCAGGCAGCACTCCACCTGGTCCTGATGCACCAGTCCGTCCAGATTCTCCCGCAGCTCCTCGTCAATGGCCTGCTGACTGGCCCCATGCTCCACCATAGCGGCCAGATTTTTATATCCACGGCTGAATACCTTCTTCTCCGGCGCCAGCTGGGCAATCAGAGCGGGATAGCAGCCGGTGGAAGCGGTAAAGCAGGTGGAGATCACACCCACCCGCTTCTCCGGCCGATGGGCTGCTGACTCTGCACCTGCCTGCACCACACTGAGCACCGGACAATCCATCTCCCTGCGGTACTCGTCGATCAGACAGGAAATGGTATTGCAGGCCACCAACAGCGCCTTTACCTGCCGCTGGCGCATAAAGTCCAGCATATACCGGGTCAGACTCAAAATCTCCTCCGCAGTATGGTTGCCATAGGGGTTATTTCCCCCGTCTCCGAAGTAGAGGATATTCTCGTTGGGCAGCTGCCTGCGCACCCGGCGGGCTACACTGAACCCGCCGATGCCCGAGTCTATGATCCCGATGGGACGATTTTGATTGGACATAGCATCACCTGCATTTTCCTGTTTGTGGCTTGGTGCACGCAATATCATACACAGCTGCCTACAAAAAAACAAGGGAAAAGTTCCCCAAATCTATCCTGCCCTCACGCTCCATTTTCCTGGGACGCAGCAGTTTCCACCCGGCTCACCTCTCTGGTGAGCATATCCAGCAAGTAGGTCCCCGAATCGGTGGCCACCTGCCACACCGGTACCAGCGACGTAGAACCGGGGGAGTAGTTAGTGGCCACATATCCCTGGGTGATGCTGTCGATACGGCTGCATACATCGCCCATGGCAGTCAATCCGTGGTAAAAACGGATGAGCGCGGTAGGCACCTCCAGAGTCTGGCGGCTCTCGTCAGGCTGGGGCGTTCCCATCAGGCGCCGCCCGCCGGACATGGACACCAGGTCTCCGCCCCGGTAGGTCAAAGTCACCTGCCGGTCAAACAGAGGACTCCCGTTCCAGATCTGCCGCAGCAGGACCGTAGTCTCCGCCGCGCCGTCTTCTTCCCCGGTCACCTCCAGGATCTCACCCTGGAAGTTCAGCTTTTTCAGGATCTCCACCGAGTAGCTCCGGGGATCTGCCCCGTCCAGGGGAAAGGCCCCGCTGACAAACTCGCCTTGAAACGTGCCGTCGGCATGGAACTGGATATAGCCCCGCTGGTTGTGGTAGCGATATACTTCACCGCCCAGAAGGCGCTCCTCTACCTGGCCACCCAGAAGAGCCTGAGCCAGCTTGGGTTCGCTCTCCCGGTCCCGCTCCACCTGCTGGGGCTGGAGCGTGTCCTCTTTGGGAATGATATTCTCCTCCACGGTCACCCCGTTTTTCTCCAGAAAGGCTACCGCCTCCTGACGGGCCTGGAGCTGTACGGTACGCTTCTGCAGATCCTGGCGCAGGACAAAGGAGAGCAGCAGCAAATTGGTCCCGGCCAGGATGATCAGGATGATGGTTTTGATTTTTGACCATTCCATGCGCTCATCCTCCCGTCTTCCACTGGCTGGCCGCCGCCCAGGAGGCGCTCACCTGCTGTGCCCCGCTGTCCAGATACAACAGCAGCAGCTCCTCGCCCTCGTGGCCCTTGGCCTCCATGGCCGCCATGGCCTGGAGCTGAGGCAGCACCACCGAGGTGGTCCCGCTGTCTGTGTAGCTGCGGAAATGCAGGGTAAAGCTGTTCACCCGGCCGCCGCTGACCTGGAAGCTGGCCGCATAGCCCTCCTCCCCCAGGCGCACCGGGACTCCATTGAGCAGATACCCAAATTCGATCTGCCAACTCTCCGCTCCGGTCTCCTCCACTGACATCAGATAGATCCGGGCCTGACCGCCCAGTTCTCCCAGGGTGTCTGTGGCCAGCTGGCGGCAGCTCTCCACTGCCCAGTACACCCCCGAACCGGCCACCGGATAGCGGATTGCGCCGTCATCGGCGGCAGTAAAGGTCACTGTGCCGTCCGAGGCCAGGCGCAAGGTATCGTTTCCGTTTCGGATGACCTGCTCATCGGAGGTGATATAGGATACGCTGGAGTCGGCGGAGAAGTCCAGCTTCTGCCGCACCAGCGCCTGGGCGCTCTCCTGCTCCAGAGGATTGGCCGCCTGGTAGACCTTGGGGGCAATGTTCTCCCCCAGCAGCAGCGTATCGGGCGCCAGGGCGCTGTACTCCTCCTGCTCAAAGGCAAAGTGGGCTCCGTTATCCTTAACACCGGACACCGCCTCGCTCAAGCGGTTGACATCCACCATGCTGCACACCGCCCGGTAGTACGTTCCATTCTGAGCGCTGTAATAGATGACCGCCTGCCCATCCTGAGAGGTCAGTACCAAGCGGCGCAACGCACCGCTCAGCTGCTCATTGTTTACCGAAAGCCACCCGTTCAGCACGGAAAACGGCAGGTCGTCCTGCCAGTCAAAATACACCCCCGGCGCGGTATTCAGGGCCTGACGCCACGCCTGCTGATCCACGCTCTCCGGAGTGCCGGCGCTGCTCAGGGCCTCCACCAGCAGGCTGTACACCTGCTGAAACAGGGCGTCCTGTGCCTCCTGGTCATACTGCACTCCGTAACGCAGCGTCTCCTCTCCCCCCCGGATGGTCACCGCCATACGCAGGGGCTGGGCGGCCAGGGTGCGGCTCTCCTGGGTGGTCTGTCCGCCGCTCTCTCTGCTCTCCGAAGGAAGCAGCCCGCTGAGGGCCACGGGCAGCTGGGTGCGCACCGCGAGATAGACCGCCGAGCAGCTCAGCAGCACGATCAGCAGGCTCTTCACCCGTTCTACCAATTTTTTATTCTTCTTAAACATGGCTGGGACCCTCGATCTTCAGTTCCATGCGCATGGACAGGCCGGGTCCTTCCCGGTCCACCAGTTCCAGCACGCCCTCGTGGCGGTCCACGATCTCCTTGGCAATGGACAGTCCCAGGCCGGTTCCTCCCGACTGGCGGGAGCGGGCCTTATCTACCCGGTAGAAGCGCTCGAAAATACGGGGCCGGTCCTTTGGAGGAATGCCGATGCCGTCGTCGTCCACCTGCATCCACACCCGGTCTCCCTCCCGTCCGGCGGAGACCAGGATATGTCCTCCGTTGGGCGTATATTTGATGGAGTTGGAGACGATGTTCATCATCACCTGGAGCACCCGCTCCCGGTCAGCCACAATGGCGGGCAGATCGGGCTCCAGACGCAGCTTCATCTTGTGGTCGTGGCGCTGGGCCTCCATGTACACGGCGTTGTACAGATCCTGTACCGCCACATCGAAGGGGAAGCGCACCAAATGCAGTTCGTCCTTTCCCGAGTCGAACCGGGACAGGGTGAGCAGGTCCTGCACGATATGGGTCATGCGGTCGCTCTCGTTGAGAATGACCCCCAAAAACTTTTTTTCTGTGGTGGGAGGCAGCTCTCCGGCGCTGTCCGAGAGGGTCTCGGCGTAGCTGCGGATGTTGGTAAGGGGGGTGCGCAGCTCGTGGGAGACATTGGCCACAAATTCCCGCTGCATATCCTGGGTTTTCCGCTGCTGGGTCACATCGTGGAGCACCACCAGCACGCCGCCCTGGCGGTCCCGGTCAAAGGGAGCCAGCAGCAGCTGCAGGAAGCGTTCTCCCTCCCAGCGCTCCTCCTCCAGATAGTCAGGAGCCTGGAGCACCTGTTCCAGAGAAAGCAGATCACCGAAGAGTTCCTCATAGGTAGCCTCGGCAGTAATGGTACGGCCCAGCATCTCCTCGGCGGCAGGATTGGAGTGGATGACCTCTCCGTTGCGGGAAAAGGCCACCACGCCGTCGGTCATGTGCAAAAACAGAGTGTCAAGCTTGTTGCGCTCATTTTCCACCTGGCGCAGGGTGTCCTGAAGCTGTCCGGCCATGTCGTTAAAGGTGTCGGTGAGTACGCCGATCTCATCCCGGGAGGCCACCTGGATCTTTCGGGAGAAGTCTCCGTGGGCCACACGCATGGCGCCCTCGGTGAGGCGCTGGATGGGGATGATCATGGTCTTGGACAGCAGGAAGGACAACAGGATGGAGATGACCAGACCAAAGACCAGGGACTCCAAAATCAGCACAAACATCTGGCTGATGAGGCTGTTCACCGTGGTCTTGTTGTCCAGAATATAGATCACATAGGAGGAGCCGCCCCGGTCCAGGGTGATGGCCACGTCCATATAGTCGGCGGCCATATTGGGACTGCTGGAGTCCTCCCCAGTGGCCAGTGCGTGGGTGAGATTGGCCGAATCATAGGACAGGTTCTTACCCGCATCGTCGTTGTTGCCGGCCAGGTACTCCCCGGTCTCCCCGTCCAGGATAAACAGGGTGCGGCTGTAACCGTTCAGGCCCAGCTCGCCGGAGTAGGTCTCCAGGATGTCAAGGATGGCCTGGGCTCCGTCTTCCTCCCCCTGGGTGGCCGTGGTCAGATCCCGGGTCAGGGACTCCCGGGCGAACACATTGGACATCTGGGTATAGAAGTCCTCCAGATAGAATGCCATGACGGAGTTGATGAGAAAGGCGCCCACCACTGTCATCAGCGACAGGATGAGCAGCACCATGATCATCACCAGCTTCATGTGCAGGCTGCGCAGCACGGCACACTCCCCCCTTTTCCTTCCTTTCTAAGATTCCGCGGTCATTCCCCGCCGAACAGGTAGCCCATACCCCGCTTGGTCACGATGAACTTAGGCGAAGCGGGATCGTCCTCGATCTTCTCGCGCAGACGGCGCACCGCCACATCCACGGCCCGCACGTCGCCCACGTAGCCCTCATAGTTCCACACATGCTCCATCAGCGCCTCCCGGGAGAACACCTTTCCCGGCTGGGAGGCCAGATAGCAGATGAGATCGTACTCCCGCTGAGTGAGCTCCAGGGGGTTGCCGTCCTTATAGACGGTGGCCTTCTCCTGGTCCACCACCACCCGGCCCAGCTCCAGTCGCTTGCCCGAGGCAGGCTGAGCCTGCTCTCCCTGGGCGGGAGCCATAGCGGAGCGGCGGATGTTGGCCTTGACCCGGGCCAGCAGTTCCCTCATGCCGAAGGGCTTTGTGATATAGTCGTCTGCCCCCAGCTCCAGGCCCAGCACCTTGTCGGCCTCCTCCTCCCGGGCGGTGAGCATCAGGATGGGCACCGCACTGCCAGTCTCCCGGATGCGGCGGCACACCTCAAAGCCGTCCATCCCCGGCAGCATCAGATCCAGCAGCACCAGGTCGGGGTTCTGCTCCAGGGTCAGCTGCAAGCCGGTGTTGCCGTCGTAGGCCTCCAGGGTGTCGTATCCCTCCCGCTCCAGGTTAAAGGACAGGATGTCCACGATATTCTGCTCGTCCTCTACAATGAGCACGGTCTTTCCCAAAGTGCCGCCCCCTCTCAAAGGCCCAGCAGGACCTTGGTCTTGAGCACAGTGGCCACCGTCTTGGCGTCCTCCACCGTGCCGTCCATCACCTGCTCCAGCAGCTGCTGGAAGGGCATGGTGATCACATTCAAAAATTCATCCTCGTCCGGGTGGCTCTCCTTCTTGCGCAGGTCCCGGGCCAGGTACATGTGAAGCCGCTCGGTGCAAAAACCCGGAGAGGCCAGCAGGCAGCCCAGGTAGGTCAGCTCTCCGGCCTCCAGGCCGGTCTCCTCGCTCAGCTCCCGGATGGCGGCGGGGCGGTGGTCCTCCCCGGCGTCCAGCTTGCCCGCGGGCAGCTCCAGCAGCACCTGGTGGAAGGGGTAGCGGTACTGCTGCACCAGGGTGACGTTGTTCTCCTCATCCAGGGCCAGGATGGCCACGCCGCCGGGGTGCTCCACCACTTCCCGGGTGGCCACCTTGCCGTCGGGCAGCTGGGCCTGGTCTACTTTTAAGGTTACAATGATTCCATCAAACAGGGTCTTACTCTCTACCGTACGTTCGGTCAAATCCATGTGATCGTTTCCTCCCTTACGTATCCCGCTCTCCGCTTGGGCAGGGGCATAGATAATAGTATTATACCACCGTTCCTGTCCAGGGTAAAGCAAAAGCCGCCTGCGTGTCTGCAGGCGGCTTACCGTCGAAAAAGTGGCCTGGCCACTTTTTCGAATCAGGATGCATGCAAGACAGGCCTCGATTCCTTCCGGAAAAGTCGGCCTGTCTTGCATGAGAAGTGTTATTTCCGACGCACGTGTCGCCGGAAATAACGAAATTTCACTTTATTCCGCCGCTTACACGCGGCGGAACTCCTTGCAGGAGGGCTTCATACAAAAGCCGCCCGCGTATCCGCGGGCGGCTTTTGGAAATGATTTCTTAAAAAATCAGCACAGCTTCATGATCCAGTCGTGGGGATCCTGAGCGCGGCCCCACTGGATGTCGGTGAGGGCGTCGTACAGGCGCTGGGTGACCTCGCCGATCTGATTGTTGGAGACGGTGACCTTCTTGTCGCCCATGGCCAGCTCGCCGATGGGGGAGACAACGGCGGCGGTGCCGGTGCCCCAGGCCTCCTCCAGGGTGCCGTTCTCGGCAGCCTCAAAGAGCTCCTCAGCGGAGATGCGGCGCTCCTCCACCTCGTAGCCCCAGTCCTTCAGCAGCTGGATGCAGGAGCGGCGGGTGATGCCGTCCAGCACGGAGCCGTTCAGGTCGGGGGTGAGGATCTTGCCGGCCACCTTGAACATGACGTTCATGGAGCCGACCTCCTCAATGTACTTGCGGTGCACGCCGTCCAGCCACAGCACCTGGCTGTAACCGTTGGCCTCAGCCCGGTCGCCGGCCCGCAGGGAGGCAGCGTAGTTGCCGCCGGTCTTGGCCATACCGGTGCCGCCCTTGACGGCGCGGACGTCCTGGTCCTCCACGTAGATCTTCACGGGATCCAGGCCCTCGGGGTAGTAGGCGCCCACGGGGCAGACGATGACGATGTACTGGCAGTGGTGAGAGCTATGTACGCCCAGAGCGGCGTCCAGGCCCACCATGAAGGGGCGGATGTACAGGGAGGTATCCTTCGCAGAGGGCACCCAGTCCTGCTCCAGCTTCACCAGCTCGGTGATGCCCGCCAGGGCCAGCTCCTCGGGGATCTGGGGCAGGGACATACGGGCGGCGGAGTTGTTCATGCGGCGCACGTTGTCCAGGGGGCGGAACAGCTGGATGGAACCGTCAGCGGTGCGGTAAGCCTTCAGGCCCTCAAAGATCTCCTGAGCATAGTGGAGCACCTTGGCGGCGGGGTCAATGGCCAGAGGGCCATAGGGCACGATGCGGGGATCATGCCAGCCCTGACCGGCATCATAGTCCACGATGAACATATGGTCGGTCATAGCCTTGCCGAACACCAGGGTGGAGGGGTCGGGCTTCTCCTTGAGCGTCTGGGCGCGAGTGATCTTGATCTCTTCCATATACATTAGCCTCCTAAGGTTCATTTTTAACAGGCTTTGGTTCACGTGACGTCATTTGGCCCTGTGGGGCCTCAGTAGGCGGGGACCACGCTTGTTTCTCTATTATACCAGCCTTTTTTCCCCCTTGCAATGGCTCAATTTCCAGGGGGGCAGGATTTTTTTGCCGTGCTCCCGCTTCCATTTCTCCCTGCACCGCCCCCACCGGCAGTTTCCACTTTGGTTTTGGTTGTAATTCCTCCGGCAATCTGATATAATTTAGTTCTGATTTTGTGATTCTTGCAGAAGGGAGGCTTTCTCTCTTGAACCGAAAAATATCCAAGCTTCTCCAGCCCAGTGTGCAGCTGTATTTTGTGATCCTGATCCTGTTTGCCCTGGCCTCCGCCCTGTTTTCCATTCCTCTGGCGGTGCTGGAAGCTGTGGTGGTGCTGATCCTGGGGCTGTATACCCGCACCAGCGGCCACAAGCGCCGCCGGGAGATCACCAAGTACATTGAAAATATCACCGGCAACGTGGATGTGGCCACAAAGGATACCATGGTCAACTCCCCCTTGCCCATGGTGATCTTCCGTCCGGAGAGCGACGATATCATCTGGACCAACGACCGCTTCCTGCGCCTCACCGGCGACCGGGAGCACCTCTTCGACGCCAAGCTCTCCTCCGTCGTCCCCGGCTTTGACACCCGGTGGCTGCTGGAGGGCAAAAACGAGTGTCCCGACCATGTGAGCTTCTGCGGCCGCCGGTTTGTTGTCTACGGCCACCTGGTGCGCACCGGCGACAAGGGCGGCGGCTTCCTGGCCACCACCTACTGGGTGGACGTCACCGAGCTGTGTGAGACCCGGGACAAGTATCTGGCCTCCCGCCCGGTGATGGCGGTGCTGCTGCTGGACAACTACGAGGACCTGATGAAAAACCTGACGGAGAACGAGCGCTCCGCCATCTACTCCGAGATCAACGCCCGTCTGGACGCCTGGGTGGCCGACACCCACGGCATGCTCCGCCGGGTGGAGCGGGACCGGTACTACTACATCTTTGAGGAGCAGTACCTGGCCCGGTTTATCGAAAAGAAGTTTGACATTCTGGACACCATCCGCCAGGTTTCCAACCCCAGCGGCATCGCCGCCACCTTCTCTATCGGCGTGGGTAAGGACGGCGGCTCCTTCCAGGAGCTGATGCAGTTTGCCAATCTGTCCATTGAGATGGCCCTGTCCCGGGGCGGCGACCAGGCGGTGGTACGCAACCAGTTCACCTTCGAGTTCTACGGCGGCCGCTCCAAGGAGACGGAAAAGCGCACCAAGGTAAAAAGCCGTGTCATGGCCAACGCCCTGTCCGCCCTGGTGGCCGACTCCTCCCAGGTGTTTATCATGGGCCACAAGTCCCCCGACAACGACTGCATGGGTGCCGCCGCCGGCGTGTGCGCCATCGCCCGGAAGAAAGGCGTTCCCGCCCACATCATCCGGGAGGCAGGCTCTCCCCCGGCCAAGGTGCTGATGGACAAGCTTGCCCATCTGGAGGAGTATCAGGACTGTTTCCTCTCCGCCCAGGAGGCTCTGCTGCTGGCGGACAACCGCTCTCTGGTGGTGGTGGTGGACACCAACCGCCCCGAGCAGGTCCAGTCCCTGGATCTGGTGCAGTCCTGCAACCGGGTGGCCGTCATCGACCACCACCGCCGGGCCGCCACCTACATTGAGGGTGCCGCCCTCAACTACCACGAGCCCTATGCCTCCTCCGCCAGCGAGCTTGTCACCGAGCTGCTTCAATACATCGCCGACCCCACCGATCTCACCCGGGCGGAGGCCGAGGCCCTGCTGGCGGGTATCGTACTGGACACCAAGAACTTTACCATGCGCACCGGCGGGCGCACCTTTGAGGCCGCCGCCTTCCTGCGCCGGGCGGGCGCCGACACCGCGGAGGTAAAAAAGCTCTTCCAGAACGATCTGGAGGGCACCATCGCCAAGTACGCCATTATTCAAAACGCCAAGCTCTACCGGGAGAAGATCGCCATTGCCGTGGTGGACCACACCGTGGGCCGTATCGTGGCCGCTCAGGCCGCCGACGAGCTTTTGAACATCATCGGCATCGACACCTCCTTTGTTCTCTACCCCGACGGCGAGCGGGTCATTATCTCCGCCCGCTCCATGGGAGATACCAACGTACAGGTCATTCTGGAGAAGCTGGGCGGCGGCGGCAATGCCGCGGCGGCCGGCGGCCAGATTTCCGGCAAGTCTCTCTCCCAGGTGGCCACCGAGCTTACCCAAGCCATCGACCAGTACCTGGAGGGCTGACCCCACCAACCGCAGCCGATTTTGGCTGATTCCATACCCATTTGGTTTAAAATCAAGAAAGCGAGGAAATTTACCATGAAAGTGATTTTGCAGCAGGACGTGAAGGGCCAGGGCAAGAAGGGCCAGCTGGTGGACGTATCCGACGGTTACGCCCGCAACTTCCTGCTTCCCAAGAAGCTGGCGGTCATCGCCACCGCCGAGAACCTGAACACCATGAAGCAGCAGGAGAAGGCCCGCAAGGCCCAGCAGGCTGCCGAGAAGGCGGAGGCCGAGGCTCTGTCCAAGAAGCTGGAGAGCCTCACCGTGAAGGTGGCTGCCAAGGCCGGCGAGGGCGGACGTCTGTTCGGCGCCGTCACCGCCAAGGAGATCTCTGAGTGCCTGGCCCAGCAGCACGGCCTGAACATCGCCAAGACCAAGCTGGTGCTGGACGAGCCCATCAAGGCCTGCGGCGGCTACAAGATCAAGGCCAAGCTGGGCTATGAGATCGTGGGCACCGTCAATGTGATGGTGGTGGAGGCCTGATTGCCCTCTCCCGCCGGGATAACCCATTGAAACGAAACACCAAAGAAAGGAGGCCGATGACATGGCACTGGACGATGAACAACTGTTATTAAAGCAGCTGCCCCACAGTGTGGAGGCGGAGCAGGCCGTGTTGGGCTCCATGCTCATCGACCCCCGCTGCGTTCCCGAGGTCATTGACCAGCTGCGCCCCGACGACTTTTACCTGCGGCAGAACCGGGACATCTACGAGACCATTTACTCCATGTTCAACTACTCCCTCACCATTGACCCGGTGACGGTGCTGGAGAACATGAAGCAAAACGGGGTCTATGACGAAAATAACTCCCGGGGGTATCTGCTCCAGCTCATGGACACCACCCCCACCGCTGCCAATGTAAAGGAATACATCGGCATCATCAAGGACAAGACTCTGCTGCGCCGGGTGGCGGAGACGGCGGGCGAGCTCACCGCCCTCATTCAGCAGGGCACAGACACCGGCCAGGACATCCTGGAGGCCGCCGAGCAGCGCATCTACGCCATCCGCCAGGGCCGGGCCGCCCGGGGTTTGACCCCCATTTCGTCGGTGCTGCTGGATGTATACGATCGTCTCACCGAGCTGGCCGAGAGCGACAGCGCCATCCCCGGCCTGTCCACCGGCCTCACCGATCTGGACCGGGCCATCTCGGGCCTGAACAAATCCGACCTTATCCTTCTGGCCGCCCGTCCCGGTATGGGCAAGACCTCCATGGCCCTGAACATCCTGCTGGAGGCGGGCAAGCGTTCGGGAAAGAACGTGGCCTTTTTCTCCTTGGAAATGAGCCGGGAGCAGCTGGCTCTCCGCCTCATCTCCAGCGAGTGCTTTGTAGACAACAAAAAGCTGGTCACCGGTAAACTCACCGAGGAGGACTGGGAGAAGGTGGCGGTGGCCGCCGACTCCCTCAACCGCTCCATGATCCTCATTGACGACGACTCCTCGGTCAGCGTGGCCGACATCAACGCCAAGTGCCGCCGGGTAGACAACCTGGGACTGGTCATCATTGACTACCTCCAGCTGATGCAGTCCGCCGGCGGAAAGCAGTATTCCGGAGAAAACCGTCAGCAGGTGGTCTCCGACATCTCCCGCGCCCTGAAGATCATGGCCAAGGAATTGAACGTCCCCGTTCTCTGCCTCAGCCAGCTCTCCCGTGCCAACGAGAGCCGCAGCGACAAGCGGCCCATGCTCTCCGACCTGCGTGAGTCGGGCGCCATCGAGCAGGACGCCGACATCGTCATGTTCCTCTACCGGGAGGGCTATTACGACAAGGACACCCCCAACCCCAATTTGGCGGAGTGTATCATTGCCAAAAACCGCCACGGCGAGACCCGCACCGTGGAGCTGCAATGGCTGCCCGAGTTCACCACCTTCAGCAACATGGAGTGGCAGCACGAGGAGTAAGCCTAATTTTTCCCTTTTGGAGTGGTTATGAGCGACCGTATGGAACAACTGATCCAGGAACACCGCCTCATCCCCCCCGGCAGCACGGTGCTGTGCGCTGTGTCCGGAGGGGCGGACTCAGTATACCTGCTTCATCGGCTCTACTGCCTGCGGCGGGAGCTGGACTTCACCCTGGTGGCCGCCCACTACGACCACCGCCTGCGGGGTGCGGAATCCACACAGGACGCCAAATTTGTGGAAGAATTTGTCCGGCTGTGCTGTCCCGCCGAGCGGCTCTACACCCCGGAAGGTTCTGGGAAAGAACTGCCCGGGGTGATGCTCATTACCGGCGGCGGCGACGTGGCCGGGGAAGCGGCCCGGCTGCGCCAAGGCCTGGAGGAGACCGCCCGGCAGATGCGCTACGCCTTTCTCCAAGCTGCCGCTCAAGAGGTGGGGGCAAATCTCATTGCCACCGCCCACAACGCCAGCGACAACGCCGAGACGGTGCTGCTCCACTTAGGACGGGGCAGCGGTCTGCGTGGCCTGGCCGGGATGCCCCCCAAGCGGGGCAATCTCATCCGTCCCCTGCTCACCACCTCCCGGGAGGAGATCGAGAACTACCTGCGCTACCGCGGCCTCCCTTGGCGTGAGGACGCCACCAACCGGGACGACGCCTACGCCCGCAACCGGCTGCGCCACCAGGTGCTGCCGGTGCTGGAGGACCTGTTCCCTGGGTTTCTCTCCCGCATCAGCCAGACCTGCGCCCACCTGCGGGAGGACGAGGACTACCTCTCTTCCCTGGCCGTCCAGGCGGTGGAGAGCGCCCGGTGGGAGGGGGAGGACCTGATTCTCCCTGCCGCTGCCCTGGCTGACCAGCCCCAGAGCGTGGCCATCCGGGGCATCCGGATGCTCATCGGCTCCATGACGGCAGGCAACGACAACTGCGCGGCCCCCCATCTGGAGGGGCTGCTGAACCTTTGCCGGGGGAGCGACCCCTCCGCCCGGCTGGATCTGCCCGGCGGACTCACCGCCCGGCGCCGCTACGGAGAGCTGGTGCTCTCCCGCTCTGCCCCCACTCCCCTGTCCCCCAGGGATTTGAACCTGGCGGGAGAGACCCGGGCCGGAGACTGGACCGTGCGCTGTCTCCCCGGCACTTACCAGGGAGAGCGGCAGTCCCCCCTGGACTGCTGGCTGGCCCAGGAAACGGCTCCCATGCCCACCCTGCGTCCCCGGCGCACCGGGGATGTGCTGGCCCCGCCCGGTCGGCACGAAAAGAGCGTAAAAAAGTGGATGATCAACACGAAAATCCCCGCCTGCTGCCGGGACGCCGTCCCTGTGGTGGACGCAGGCGGCACCGCCGCCGCTGTGGCCCTGCTGGGCCCCCACCGGGACTTTGTGCCCCGGAAGGGACAGCTCAGCTGGCACATCACCTTTGTTCCCCCGGACTATCTGGCCCGCTAGGCGTCAGATTCCGCCCCCTTTCCCCAGGGGAATATGCTACTCTACTGTATTGTGAGGAAGGAAGAAAACTATGTTAGAGAAAGACATCCAGGAAGTCCTGTTTTCCCAGCAGCAGCTGGAGGAGCGCGTGGACCAGATCGCCCAGGAGATTACCCGAGACTACGCCGGCAAGGAGATCGTCCTGATCAGCGTACTGCGGGGCTCCTTCGTGTTCATGGCCGACCTGTGCCGCCGCATCGACCTGCCCTGCACTATCGACTTTATGTCCGTCTCCTCCTACGGAAGCGGCACCTCCTCCACCGGCCAGGTTCAGATCACCAAGGACCTGTCCGGAGATATCTCCGGCAAGCACATCCTGGTGGTAGAGGACATTCTGGACTCGGGCAACACCCTGAGCTATCTGCTCAAGCTGCTGGAGCAGCGCAAGCCTGCCTCCATCCGTCTGTGCACCCTGCTGGACAAGCCCGAGCGCCGGGTCAAGCCTGTGGAGGTCCACTACTCCGGCTTTACTATCCCCGACGCCTTCGTGGTGGGCTACGGCCTGGACTACGCCGAGCACTACCGCAATCTGCCCTACATCGGCATCCTGAAACCCGAAGTCTACGGGGGCTGAGCCCCTTTGAAATTCGCAGCGGCGGAATCCAGCCCCATGGGGTGTGCCGGTTGGCGGACCGCCAGCCCCATCCGCCGGAAAGGAAGTGAGTCCCTTGAAGCGCTTTAGCCCAAGGGATCTGGCCCTGTACCTGCTGCTCTTGCTGCTCACCCTCTTTGCGGTGAACACCCTGCAGCAGATGAACCGGGCCAACGATCCCTCCTACAGCCAGATTCGCACCCTGTTTGAGCAGGAGAAGGTCAAAAACTTCTCCGTAAAGGACAACGTGCTCACCATGACGGTACGTGGAGAGGGCGACGACACCTCCACCGTTACCTATGAGCTGTCCAATTTCTATGTCTTTTACAACGACCTGCATGAGCTCATCGACCAGCAGCGCTCCGAGGGAATCATTGAGGACTATGACTATCCCATGGGCGTGCAGGGCTCCTGGTGGTATCAGTATCTGCCTTACCTGCTGGTCATCCTGGTGATGGCGGGGCTTGCCTACATGCTCTTTCTGCGTCAAAGCGCCGCCAGCGGCGGTGGCGGCGGCCCCGGTCCCAACCGCTTCGGCCACGCCCGCACCCGCACCCTGGCCGACCAGGGCAAGAAGGTCACCTTCAACGATGTGGCGGGCGCCGACGAGGAGAAGGAGGAGCTGCAGGAGATCGTGGAGTTCCTCCGGGACCCCCAGCGCTTCACCGCCCTGGGTTTCATCCGGCGTTGTTGGCCCTCCATACCGAGACCCTCATCGCCAAGGCGGTGGCGGGCGAGGCCGGAGTCCACTTCCTGTCTATCTCGGGCTCCGACTTTGTGGAGCTGTATGTAGGCGTGGGCGCCAGCCGTGTGCGTGATCTCTTTGATCAGGCCAAGAAGGAAGCCCCGGCCATCGTGTTCATCGACGAGATCGACGCGGTGGGCCGTCAGCGCGGCGCAGGCCTGGGCGGCGGCCACGACGAGCGTGAGCAGACCCTGAACCAGCTGCTGGTGGAGATGGACGGCTTTGCCAGCAACGAGGGCGTTATCGTCATGGCGGCCACCAACCGCCAGGATATCCTGGACCCCGCCCTGCTGCGTCCCGGCCGGTTTGACCGGCAGATCTACGTGGGCCTGCCCGACATCAAGGGCCGGGAGGAGATTCTGAAGGTCCACGCCCGAAAGAAACCTCTGGCTGAGGATGTGTCCCTCAGCGACATTGCCAAGGCCACTGCCGGATTTACCGGCGCCGACCTGGAGAACCTGTTAAACGAGGCGGCCCTGCTGGCTGCCCGAGGTGGTCAGCGGTTTATCTCCATGGCCGACCTCCACGAGGCCATGATGAAGGTGATCGCCGGCCCGGAGAAGAAGAGCCGGGTGGTCACCCCCCACGCCAAGCGCCTTACCGCCTACCATGAGGCCGGTCACGCTGTGGTCATCCACGAGCTGGAGACTCAGGACCCGGTACACCAGATCACCATCATCCCCCGTGGCGGCGCGGGCGGCATGACCATCTCTCTGCCCCAGGAGGACCGCTCCTACATGTCCCGCCGGGAGCTGGAGGAGCACATCGCCGTGTGCCTAGGCGGCCGGGTGGCCGAGCAGCTGGTGCTGGGGGATATCTCCACTGGCGCCTCTAGCGACATCCAGAAGGCCTCCTCCATCGCCCGGAACATGGTCACCAAGTACGGCATGAGCGAGAAGCTGGGCACCATCGCCTACACCAGCGAGAGCAACGAGGTGTTCATTGGACGCACTATGGCCCAGTCCCGCAGCTACTCCGAGGAAGTTGCCGGCCTTATCGACGAGGAGGTCAAGTCCATTGTGGACACCGCCTACCGCCGCTGTGAGGACATCCTCTCCCGGCACCGCAGCCAGCTGGAGCTTACCGCCCAGTATCTGCTGGCTCATGAGGTAATGAGCGGCGAGACCTTCCAGAAGGTCTTTACCGACCCCGACGACGAGGTCTTTGAGGGCCTCATCCCCGCGGAATCCTGATAAAATGAAACGCCAGACCGGATATTCCGGTCTGGCGTTTTTATATTTAATCGGTCGTTGTGTCGTTCTGAGTGTCCGTCTCGGTTTCCGTGCCGCTCTCCGCGTCGGTCTCCTCCTCGGTCTCCTCCACCGCCGTGAGATTATCCACGGTCATGGAGAACAGGGAACCGATCTCGTTGGAGGGAATGAGGTAGATGATGGGGTCGTCGTCCAGCATGGCGTAGTAGCTCTCGCCGCCCTCGGCCAGGGCGCCCAGAGTGAGGGTCATGGTCTTTTCCTCGTCGCCGTCGGTGTACACTACGGTGAGCACCCCAACGGGGGTATCCAGGCCACAGTCGGTGCGGGTCTGGGCCTGTTTGTGGTAGTCGTAGCAGTCAGAGAAGGCCAGCTCAGACAGCTGAGCCATGAGACTGATGAAGGTGGTGTTGTCCTCAGACACGGTCTGGCCATCCACCTTCCAGACGGTGGTGGTCTCCTCCTCGCTGGAATCGGAACTGGTATCCGCGCTGGAGTCAGAGCTGGAGTCCTCGGCAGGCTCACTCTCGGTCTCTTCCTTCACCAGGGTGACGGTACTCTCCCCGCTGGTCCAGGTAACAGACTGAATGTTGTCCTCGCTGATGCTGGGGAATTCGGCCTGGGCGATGAGCTCGTCTACCTGGATATCCAGGGCGGTGGGCAGGGTGCTGGCAATGGTGTAGACGGTGTCGCTCCCATCCACCTTGGCGTAGTAGTCGCCGCTGTCCGCGGTGCTGCCGATGAGCAGCTTCACCTGGGTCCCATCCTCATCGGTGAGATTTATCTCCATGGTGGGGGCATCCAGGCCGTAGGAGGTTAGGTCCTCCGGGTCGGAAATGGTCCGCACCGCAGCCAGCGTACCCGCCTGTCCCGCCAGGTCGTCCAGGGCATCCTGATCGGTGGGGAAGTCGCTGTCGTCGTCCCGGGTCCAGCCCTTCTCCCCCTTGGTGAAGGAGTAGGTGCCGTACTGATTGGTAAAGGTCAGGGCGGTGGGATCGCTGAGCTGGGTGATGTAGACGGTTTCGTCCACCTCACTCTGGCTCTGGTTCCAGGTGCGCAGCCCAACGTAGCCAGCCGCGCACACTACCACCACGGCCGCCAGGGCAATGAGGGTCTTGCTTTGCTTGGTCATAGTTTCCTCCGTTTCATCCGGCGAAACACCAGGATACCCTGGCGGATGATCAGGTAGGTTGTGCTCCAAAGCCCGGGGTTCTGGATGGTGTTGTAGGTGGTCTCCAGGCTCTTGGAGGGGATGGACATGGTGCTGGCATCGTCAAAGGTGGCGGTGAGGGCATTCATAAACAGGGTCTGGTTGACCAGGCTGGGATTCTGGGAGATGATCTGGCCGTTGAGCAGAGAGGAACTGCCGAACACGGTGAGCCGTCCGCCGTCAGAGCCATCGGCCACTGCACCCAGAATGTAGGTTCCCTGGGTCTGCTGGTCGTCCTCGGTCACCGCCAAACCCTGGCCGGTGGTGGACAGGAAGGTGGTGATGGTCCAGTCCTCATCGGTGCCGGGGTCCAGTGCCTCAAAGCCACGGGAGTTGGTAAACAGGGTCAGGGAGTCGCTGTCACAGCCGTCGGTAACGGGGCTGTAAGTGGACAGCACGCCGCAGATGGCAAAGGCGGAGCCCAGCTGAGGATAGTAGCTGCCCGGATCGGCGATGTAGCCGTCCACCAGCTTCAAGCCTCGGCTCTCCAGCAAACCCTCCCAGTTGGGCAGGGAGGTGAGGGTATCGCTGGGCAGGAATACCATGTGGCCGCCGCCGGTCAGATACTCCTCCAGCAGGGTGCGCTCACTCTCGGACAGGTCGGTGGAGGGGGCGTTGACCACCAGCACGTCGCAGCCCTCCGGCACGCCGCCCTCCAGGGCGGGGCTGACGCTCTCCAGATTCAGGTTGGCCTTTTCAATGGCGGAGACGATGGGGTCGGACAGATCTTCCTCCCCGTGGCCGGTGACGGTATAGACCGTGTGGTTGGCGTCACTGGTAACATAATCTACCGCGGAGGTGAGCTGGCCCTCGGCATCGAAGGTGCTCTCGGTCATGGAGAAGTAGCTGGTATAGGTGGATGTGATGATATCAGAGAAGGGGATGTCCCGAGACTTGCCGGTCTCCTCGCACAGTACTACCACGCTGTCGCTGTCCGCGTCATACTGGCTGGCCTGCTGAGGGTGGGCCACCGGGTCCACGTAGCTCAGAGACAGGTGGGAGGACAGGGCCACATATCGGTCCAGGAACTTTTCAATGCGGGCGTCGGTGGTTCCATCCTCCGCCAGCACCACGATCTGGACATCCTGTTCCAGGCCGGACAGGAAGTCCTTGGACGTGTCGGTGATCTCATAGAGACTGTTGTCGGTCAGGTCAAATTCCTTCCAGTTGGAGGGCAGCTGCCCCATCATCAGGTTCACCAGAACCACCACCGCCAGGACACCGGCGGTCACGCCCGCCAGATAGCCTCCCTGGCGCAGGGAGTGGGAAATTTTTGCTTTGTTTTTCATTTTTTCCACCTCCCGTTAAGACCAGCGGCGCTTCTGGAGCCCCTGAATGGTGAGGAATACGAACAGCCCCGCCAAAGACAGGTAGAGCACCACGCCACCCAGGTCAAACATGCTGTACTGCACAAAGTTATAGAAGGTCTGAGTGAAGGAGAAGGCGGACAGCAGGTCACCCAGGGCAGAGGGCAGAAACCCGGTGAGATCGTCCCACAGGTACAGAATGAGCAGCACGGCAAAGGTGCTCACCGCGGAGATGATCTGGCTCTCGGTGAGAGAGGAGAGGAACATGCCAATGGCTAGAAATACGCAGCCCATGAGGAAAAAAGCAAAGAGCGCCGCATAGTCGGACAGCAGCCGGGCCTCCCCGTTCATGGCGATGATCAGCGGGCAGAAGGCCATCAGGGCCACGGGGATGAGAAACACCGTAACCATGGCAAAGTACTTGCCCAGCACCACTCCGGTGAGGGTTACGGGGGAAGTGAGCAGCAGCTGGTCGGTGCGGCTGTGGCGCTCCTCCGCCATGGACTTCATGGTCAGAATGGGGATGGTGATGAGCAGGATGCTCATGAGGCTGTACAGGGTATAGGAAAACTGGGGCAGGCCGTTATAGAGGTTGTAGGCCATAAAATAGATGCCGGTAAAGAAGATCAGCACCGCCACAAAGACATAGCCGATCATGGAATTGAAATAGGAGCTCAGCTCCCGCTTATAGATGGCTGTCATTGGGCTGCCTCCTTTTCTTTCCCTTGCTCCTCCTCCACATCATCCGAGGTGAGTTTTAGGAAGATATCTTCCAGGGTCAGGGTGTCCCGGCGCAGCTCCAGCAGTGGGAGCCCCTGGCGGGCACAGGTCTGGAACACGGCCTCCCGCAGGTCCTCCCCGGCGGCGCTCTCCAGACGGAAGGCGCAGCAGTCTGCCTCCAGGCAGTCATGCTGGGTCAGGGCGGTAATTCCGGGCAGCAGGGCCAGCTGGGACTGAACCAGCTCCCCCTCTCCCCGGACCACCACCTCCAGGGCGGGGTTGCCGGACAGGGAACGCTCCAGCTCGGCGGGCTCCCCGGCGGCTACCTTCTTGCCGTGGTGGATGATGAGCAGGTGGTCGCACACCTCCTGCACCTCGGAGAGGATATGGGAGCTGAGGATGACGGTATCCTCCTGGGCCAGCTGGCGGATGAGGGTACGCAGCTCCAAAATCTGCTTGGGATCCAGGCCCACGGTGGGCTCATCCAGAATGAGCACCTTGGGGAAGCCCAGCAGCGCCTGGGCCAAGCCTACACGCTGGCGGTAGCCCTTGGACAGGTTGCGAATGAGGCGGCCCAGCACCTGGTCCACCCCGGTCATCTCGGCCACCCGGTCCACCTGGGCCTCCCGCTCACTCTTAGGCACCTTTTTCAGCTGGGCGGCGAAGCGTAAATACTCGTCCACCGTCATATCCATATAGAGGGGGGGCAGCTCGGGCAGATAGCCGATACACCGCTTGGCCTTCTCCGGCTCCTTGGTCACACTGAACCCATCCACCAGGATCTCCCCGGAGGTGGGACCCAAATAGCCGGTCATCAGGTTCATGGTAGTGGATTTGCCCGCGCCGTTTGGCCCCAGAAAGCCAAAAATCTGGCCGTCCGGCACGGTAAAGCTGAGGTGATCCACCGCCAGGCGATTTCCGTACTGTTTGACCAGATCACGCACTTCGATCAAAACACAGACCTCCTTGCTGTTGTTGAATCGCAACCATGTTACCCCATAGACCTGAAACTTTCCTGAAAGAGTGGTAAACATTTTGTGAAAGCACCTGGGAAAGCAGGAAGAATGTGGTTTGTGCCCCAAAGGACAGCAAGGTATAATGGACGCAAAGGAGGAATGTCCTATGTGCAGCAAACGAATGTTCTCCCTTCTGGTAAGCGGCGCGCTTCTGTTCACCCTGACCGCCTGCGGTCCCAAGCAGGCGCCTCCCTCCTCTTCCTCGGAGCCCCCCGATACGTCGGTGCTGGCTCCGGTGGAGCCCGACCCGGAGCCCGTTCTCCCCTATGTCAATCCCCTCACCGGGGAGGGCTGCGCCCAGGACATCAGCCAAAACCGGCCGGTGGCCATCATGCTCAACAACCTGAAAAAGGCTCTGCCCCAGCTGGGCGTTTCCCAGGCGGATATCATCTATGAGGCTCTGGCCGAGGGAGGCATCACCCGGATGCTGGGGGTGTTTCAGTCGGTAGAGGGTGTGGGGGACATCGGCTCGGTGCGCTCCGCCCGGGACTACTACGTCTCCCTGGCCCTGGGCCATGACGCCATCTTCCTCCACGCCGGGGGCAGTCCCGGGGCCTACACCGCCATTGATAACTGGGGCGTAAGCGCCTTCGACTGCGTCAACGGCCCCTACGAGGGCACCCTGTTCTGGCGGGACCAGCAGCGGCGGAAAAACATGGGACTGGAGCACAGCGTGCTCACCTCGGGGGAGACCATCCAGGAGCTGCTCCCCTCCTACTCCTGGCTGCGCCTGGAGCACAAGGACGGCTACACCTACCCCCAGACCTTCCTGGAGGAGGGCCAGAAAGCCCAGGGAGACAGCGCCCAGAGTGTGACCATCACCTTCTCTACTTATAAGACTGGGGTGTTTACTTACGACCCTGACAGCGGCCTCTACCTGGTGTCGGAATACGGACAGCCCTATGTGGACGGCAACACCGGGGAGCAGGTAGGCGTCAAGAACGTACTGGTGCTGCGCACCAGCGTATCCAACCTGGAGGGGGATGACGCGGGGCGGCAGGCCATCCGCACCACCGGCACCGGCGAGGGTCTGTTCTTCTGCGACGGCACGGTGCAGGAAATCACCTGGTCCAAGGAGAAAAACTCCAGCCCCCTCACCTACTACACCGCCGACGGCCAGCCTCTCAAACTGGGCGTGGGCAAGAGCTATGTCAATCTGGTGGGAAAATCCACCCCTGTGGAGGTAGCCTAATGGACTTTTATCAATTTCCAACTTCTCTGGGCCTCATGGCTCTGGCCAGCGAGGGAGACTTTATTACCCACCTGTACCTCCCCTCCTACCCCACGCCCCGGCTGGCCTCCCACCCTACTCCCCTGCTGCTGGAAGGAGAACGGCAGCTGCTAGAATACCTGGGCGGCCAGCGCAAAACCTTTAACCTGCCCCTGAACCCCCAGGGCACCCCCTTTCAGCGCCGGGTGTGGCAGGCTCTGGAGGCCATCCCCTGGGGCGAGATCCGCTCCTACCGGGACATCGCCCTGGCGGTGGACTGTCCCCGGGGGTTCCGGGCGGTGGGCATGGCCAACCACAATAACCCCATCCCCATCTTCATCCCCTGCCACCGGGTGGTGGGAGCCGACGGCTCCCTCACCGGCTACGGCGGCGGACTGGAGCTGAAAAAGGCCCTCCTGGCTCTGGAGGGACACCACTTCTAACTACCACATGACCCCGGCGGGAGAAAAAATTTCTTCTGCCGGGGTTTTTCTATTGACAGGAAGCTATGTTGGTGATATGGTTAATTATACAAGTAATTAACCAACGAACAAGGAGGCGATCTCATGCGGGGCGCGCTGGGCGACCAGACCCTGATCTATCTGCAAATTGCCCAACTGCTGGAGGACGACATCCTCCGTGGGGTGTACCGGGAGGAGGAGCAGGTCCCCTCCACCAACGAGCTCTCCCGCTGCTACAACATCAATCCCGCCACCGCCGCCAAGGGCATCAACCTGCTGGTGGCCGACGGAATTTTGTATAAGCGCCGGGGGATCGGCATGTTTGTATCTCCGGGAGGCGTGGAAAAAGTGCGGGAAAAACGAAAAGCGGCATTCTGCCAGGGCTATATCCAGCCCATGATCGACGAAGGACGCTCCCTGGGTCTCACCGGGGAGGAGCTGCTGGCGATGGTGCGCAAGGCCATCGGGGAAGGAGAATAACCATGAATACTGGCGTTTTATCTGCCAAGGGCGTGTGCAAGTCCTATGGCGACAACCAGGTGCTCCAGGACCTGGATCTGGACATCCAGCCGGGCAAGATCTACGGCCTCATCGGCCGCAACGGAGCGGGCAAAACCACCCTGCTGTCCATCCTCACCGCCCAGAACACCATGGACAGCGGCGAGGTGACCTACAACGGCAAGTCCGTGTGGGAAAACCAGGACGCTCTCAACCACATCTGCTTCTCCCGGGAGCTCCAGCCCACCCTATTTACCGGCCCCAACAACCTGAAGATCAAGTATTACCTGAACACCGCCTCTATCTTCTACCCCAACTGGGACCAGGAGTATGCCCAACGACTGCTCCAGGAGTTCAAGCTCAACCCTAAGAAGAAAATTTCCCAGCTGTCCAAGGGGCAGATGTCCATGGTGACCATCCTGCTGGCTCTGGCCAGCGGAGCGGACATCACCATTCTGGACGAACCGGTGGCCGGGCTGGATGTGGTGATGCGGGAGCGGTTCTACCAGCTCCTCCTGGAGGACTACGCCAAGACAAACCGCACCTTTATTGTCTCCACCCACATCATCGAGGAGGCCGCCTCGGTCTTTGAGCGGGTCATCATCCTGGACGAGGGGAAGATCATCGAAAACGCCGAGACCGACGAGCTGGTCAATGAGTTCCGCTACATCTCCGGCCACCAGGAGAAGGTGGACCGGGCCTGCCAGGGCCTGGAGGTGCTCACCACCCGGGAGACCGGCCGCCACAAGAGCTGCGGCGTGCGGGGCGGCGCGGCCCAGCTGGCCCAGGCGGAGCAGTTCGATGTGGATATTGCCCCCATGAACCTGCAAAATGTGTTTGTGGCTCTGTGCGGCCACGGAGACGAGGGATAAGGAGGGGATGCTCCTATGAAAAAGTGTCTGCAATACTTCTGGCCCTTCCTGTGGCCCAATGTATCCGCCATGGTGGTTTTTGAGGCGGTGGTGGTGGTTCTGGCTTTGGTGTCCGGAGTACCTCAGGGACAAGACGGCATCTTTGCCACCTACTTCTACTCCATGCCCCTGCTCATTTTGCTGTTCCTCTTTATGTACAGCGTGTCTCTGACCACCGCCACCCTGAACTTGGCCATTGCCATGGGCGGGACTCGGCGCACCTACTTTCAGGGCATGCAGCTAATCCTGGTTGTCTACGCTCTCATCGGCTGGGGACTGACCCTGCTGATGCCCCTCATCCCCCAAATGGGCAACTGGGTCCCCAATCAGCGCCTGCACCTCCTGCTGCTGGTCTCCGGCCAGTACGGCCCCCTCTATCCCCTTCTCTGTCTGGCTATTCTGGTGGTGGGCGGCCTGTCCGGTCTGCTGATGGTGCGCTCCAAGGCTCTGGGTATCTTCGTGATGTTCCTGGCCATTCTGGTGACCATCATCGGAGTGGTGGTGCTTGGTTTGGCTGGCATGGGGTTCTTTGACCTGGGCTTTACCCCTCTGTTTCTGCCCATTGCCATAATTGTTTTACTGGCCATTCTGATTCTGGGCGAACTTCTCCTGTGGCGGTCCATCCGCCGGTATGTTGTGAGGTGAATGGGAATGTATTTCAAATTACTGCGCAGCTCCTGGGATGACTTTGCCCTGTGCGCCGGCGTGCTGGCAGGCTTCTTCCTGGTGGCTCACATCGTTACAGCGGTGGTGCTGGCCTTCTTCTCTGACGGCACCTCTCTAATGATCTCCGGCATGATCCTGCCCATTGTCAGCGCCTTCCTCATCCTCATTTACAGTCTGAGCTACTCCGGCTTTCAGTTCTCCCATCTGGTTCGCTTGGGTTGTACCCGCCGCCGGTCTCTTGCCCTGACACTGGGGGCTGCGGCGGCAGTGGCCCTGTTCTGCATGCTCCTGTCTGCCCTGCTGGCCTGGCTGGAGCTGTCGCTTGCTCCCTCTCTGTGGCAGGCCATCACCGGCTGCGACGGCGTCTATTATGGCAGTGATGGATGGGTGGCTTTGGACAATATCTCTCCCAACGCCCTGTTTGTGGAGCTCTTCGTCATGCCCCTGTGGGGCTGGTTTGTCATTCCTCTGGCCGCTATGGCCATGGGAGTGCTGTGCGGCACCATTTTCCACCGCTTCGGCAAAAAGGGCATGTGGGTGCTGTGGGCGCTGTGGATGTCGGTGTGCTTTGTCCCTCAGATTGTGAATCCCTACCTGGACCAGATGCCTGACCTGACCACGCTGGGCATCGGCGGCGGGGTGGCCCTGGTGCTGGCCTTTGGTTGGGCCATCTGGTTTCTGCTGCGCGCCCCAGTACCCGAATAACCGCGCCCGCCTCTCCGGCATAGGATGGACGGGAAGGAGGGATTCCCATGGGTGCCTTTATACGCAGGCTTCTGTCCCAGCTGCTGGACGTGAAGAGCCTGGTCACCCTGATGCTCACCGGTGTGTTCGGCCACATGACGGCCACCGGCCAGGTGGACGTACAGAGCTTTCTCACCATCTTCTCGGTGGTCATCGCCTTTTACTTTGGGACCCAGACCCGTTCCATCAGCTCAGACAAATCCGAATAACAAAAAATACGGCCCGTCTCCTTTTGGAGACGGGCCGTATTTTATAGTTGTGCGTAGGCCTCTTTGGCGTTTTCGCCCATGCGCTTGAGCATGGCGTTGAGCACCTGGACCTCCTGGGGTTCAAAACCCTTCTTGAGGGTCTGGAAAAACTCTCTCTGCCGGGCCTGACCCGCCTGGACCGCGGGCATGGCGTCGGGCAGCAGCACCAGATGAATGAGCTTTTTATTGTCCGGGCGGCGCAGCCGCTGGAGATACTGCCGCTGAACCAGCCCCTCCACCGCGGCGGAGACGTGGGATTTCGTCAGGCGGCGAATTTCTACAATATCCTTGGCGGTGTCCTGCTGAGGGTGGTGGGAGAGAAAGAGCAGCACATCCAGCTCAATTTGGGTGAGATGATATTCTTCCAGCACGGGAGCCTGCATTTTATGGTACAGCAGCTCCAGGGTGCGGGTATGGGCAAAAAAATCCCAGGCCATCGAACAAAACCTCCTTTGGCGGGGTAATTCGACTATAACAGCCCCTTCCCCGCTTGTCAAGGCGGCGCCGGAAAATTAACGCCAGCTATATCCCATCCTCTGCGCCCTGTATCTTCCCCCTTGCTACGTCCCTTCCATCAGCTGCTGCACCACCTGGGCGGGGATGGTCACCTCTGGATTCCCAGAGGAGGCGGGCAGCACGCTGCCCTCATCAAAGACCAGCACCAGAGAGCCGTCCTCTCCCCAATAAAAGCTCTGCTCAGGGTCAATGGAGGTAAATTCCTGGTAGAAGAACGCATCCTCCCGCCCCTCCAGCCAGCTCTTTACCTGCTGGGACAGCACCGTCACATAGTCGCTGCCCTCGGGGAACAGGCTGGACAGGGTGACCACCTGATTGGTGTCCTTATTGATGTGGTAGTAGCGCAGCATCTCATCGCTGCTGCCCTGAGCACGCACCGCGTTTACCCTCAGGGTAAACCAGTGCTCATTGTCGGTGATCACATCGTAGGACACACTCAGCCCCTGATAGCCGCCCCCCTGGGCGATCTGGTCCACGTCGGCATAAAACTCATCCAGCAGCTGATAGATATTTTCCTGCACCGCCTGGTTCACATCTTCCCCGGCCTGGCCCGCTCCGTTCACCTGGGGCACAGATACATCGGCGCTGCTGTGCCCGTCGTCATAAAAGTAGTTGCGCAGGGTGACCACCCGTACCAGACTGCCCAGCACCGGCACCTGCTCCATGGCCTTGGCCGCCGAGCCGGACACATTGGGCAGGGCCACAAGCAGAGTCACCACCGCCGCGGCCGACCACGCCCGCCACGTTCCCCTCCGCCGCCCGTGCGACCGGGGCTGGACGGGGGAGTCCTCCTCCAGGGCGGCACAGGTCTCCTCCACCCTGCGCCAGTAGGACGGGGGTGTCTGGAAGGGTTCCTGGCGGGCCCGCTGCTTCAGTTGCTCGTCAAAATGATCCATAATGTACCTCAATCCTCGTTCAAAATCGTCCGCAGACGCGCCCGCCCCCGGTTGAGCCGCAGCTTCACCGCCCCCTGAGAGATGTTCAGGATCTGGGCGATCTGAGCCACGGTGCAGTCCTCGTAATAAAACAAGGTGACCGCCGTGCGCAGCGACTCCGGCAGCGCCAGCACCGCCTGCCACAGGGAGATGGCCTCGGTGGGATCGGCGTTGGGGGCCTCCAGCACGCCCTCCACCTGGCCCAGGTCGATGACCTTCTTCTGCTTGCGGCAGAGCTCATAGCAGGTGTTGACTACGATCCGCAGCAGCCACGGCTTGAAGCGCTGTGGGTCTCGCAGGTCTCCCCGGTGGGCAAAGGCGGCGCAGATGGCCTCCTGCACCGCGTCCTCCACGTCCTCCGGGTTGTTCAGGATGGACCGGGCGGCACGGTACATGGCGCTCTCATGCTCCAGAATATGGGCGCAGAAGATTTCTTTGTCCATGAACTGGGTGACCATAGGCGGGGGTGGGCTCCTTTCCTTGGGTTTGGTTTGATGAATCAGCTGATCATCTTTTAAGATGGTCCGGCGGGCAAAAAGGTTACAAAATGGAATCATTTTTTCGCCGGGGCAGCTCTGCGGCAATTCCCGCTTTTCTTTTCCCGGCGGATGTTGTATCATATGGTGTAAGGATACCATCCCGCCGCCTGTGAATCTACCTCAGGGCGGTTACATCTTCACGAGAGCGAGGTCCTAGTGATGGATACGAACACCCACAGCAAGCTTATTATGGCCGTGGTCCAGGAGGACGATTACGACGCTACCGTCAGCCAGCTGAATAAAAATGGCTTCTTTGTCACCATGCTCAGCTCTACCGGCGGTTTCTGGAAGAAAAAGAACATCACCATCATGCTGGGCGTGCCCGCCGATCAGCTGGACAAGGCCCTGGAGATTTTGAAGCAGTGCGCCGGCAAGCGCAAGCAGACCATCTACTCCAACGTGGCCATGCCCACCGGCAGCCAGTATGCCGCCGCCATGCCCTCCGTGCCCGTTAATGTGGAGCTGGGCGGTGTGACCGTATTTGTCATGGATCTGGAGAAGCTGGAAAAATTCTAAGCAGAAGAATTTTCCGCTTCGACACAGTTTGTCTTGACTAATCCCCCAAAACCATGGTACCATCCCCCTACACATAAGGGAGTAGTCGGCGCGGGTTTCCCGCGTAGCAAGGTCAACATACTGGGGTTTCAGTACCTCTGGCTTTGTTTTACATGACGAGACTTATCCGTGAGAACGGATAGGTCTCGTTTTTTTGCCGGCGGGGAGGAGTTATTATGAGCATTTGGGAGCTTTTTGTCATTGCGGTTGGCCTGTCCATGGACGCCTTTGCCGTGTCGGTGTGCAAGGGTCTGTCGGCCGGGCGGGTACGTCTGGGCCACGCCCTCACCGCCGGAATCTGGTTTGGCGGCTTTCAGGCCCTGATGCCCTTCCTGGGCTGGCTGCTGGGGTCCCGGTTCCAGAGCTTTATCTCCAGCGTGGACCACTGGATCGCCTTCCTGCTGCTGGGCCTTATCGGCCTGAACATGGTGCGGGAATCCCGCAGCCAGGAGGAGGAAGAGGTGGGGGCTTCCTTTGCCCCCAAGGCCATGCTGCCTCTGGCGGTGGCCACCAGCATCGACGCCCTCACCGTGGGCATCACCTTTGCCTTTCTCCGGGTGGATATCCTCTGGGCCATCACCCTCATCGGCGTGACCACCTTTGTCCTCTCCGCCATCGGCGTGAAGGCGGGCGGCATTGTAGGCGAGCGTGGCAAGTCCCGGGCCGAGCTGGCCGGAGGACTGGTGCTGATCCTTATGGGCTGCAAAATCCTGGTGGAGCACCTGGGACTGATTTAAGCAAAAAAAGACCGCCTCTCGGCGGTCTTTTTTACTTTCTTCTGTCGGCTTCTTAAAAGCCCTCCTGCAAGGAGTTCCGCCGCCCGCGGGCGGCGGAATAAAATGAAATCCTGTTCTTTCCGGCGACACAAGGTGAATTGCCCTGAAAGGGCAAGAGAGGGTCCCCTGGGG
>NZ_JBKVXZ010000019.1:0-53932 GCF_046973065.1 Flintibacter sp.
GGCATGGAGTGGGCGTACCGCCTCAGCCGTGAGCCCAAGCGCTTTGGCCGCATGGCCAAGCTGCCCCTGGTGCTGGTGAAGGCCGCCGGGCAGCGCGTCACCGGCCACCGCCGTCCGGGGGTTCTGTGATGGCGGGACGGCTGATTGTATTCGAGGGTACCGACGGCTCCGGCAAGTCCACCCAGTTTCAGGCCCTGTGCCGCCGGGTGACCCAGAGCGGCCGGGACTACCAGAAGCTGGTTTTTCCCCAGTATAAAGAGCCCTCCTCCGCCCTCATCCGCATGTATCTGGCGGGGGAATTCGGCACCCATCCCCAGGATGTAAACCCCTACGCCGCCTCCGCCTTCTATGCGGTGGACCGGTACGCCTCCCTGAAAAAGGTGTGGGGGGAGTACTATGAGCAGGGTGGACTGGTGCTCACCGACCGGTACACCACCTCCAACGCGGTACACCAGGCGGTGAAGTGTGCCCCCCAGGAGCGGGAGGCCTTCCTGCGCTGGCTGGACGACTTTGAGCACGACAAGCTGGGCCTGCCCCAGCCCGACCTGGTGCTCTATCTGGATATGCCCACCGAGCGGGCCGTAGAACTGCTGCGCCATCGGGAGGCCGCCACCCACACCAAGGCCGACATCCACGAGCTGGACACCGGATACCTTGCTGCCTGCCGGGACAGTGCCCTGCAGGCCGCCCAGCTGCTGGGCTGGAAGGTGATTCCCTGCGTTAACGCCCAGGGCGAGGTGCGCAGCGTGGAGGAGATTCATGAGGAGATCTGGTCCCTGGCAGCCCCTGTGCTGTAAGAGACCGGACAACAGGACAACAAGGAGGGTTATCCATGGTATATGTACTGCTGGCCCCCGGCTTTGAGGAGTCCGAGGCCATTGTCCCCACCGATCTGCTGCGGCAGGGCGGGCTGGAGACCGCGCTGGTCTCTCTGTCCGGCCCCACCGTCACCGGGGGACACAACATTACCGTCCAGGCCGACCTGGAGCTGTCCCAGGTGGATCTGGACCAGGCGGAGATGATCGTGCTGCCCGGCGGCGGCGTGGGCGTGGAGAACCTGTGGAACAGTGAAGCGGTTTCCCAGCTCATCCAGGAGGCCGCCAAGCGGAATATCTGGCTGGCCGCCCTGTGCGCCGGCCCCGTGCTGCTGGCCCGCTGGGGTCTGCTGGACGGCCGAAAGGCCACCTCCTATCCCACCCGCCACGACCAGCTGGGCAAGGCAGAGGTGCTGCCCCAGGAGCGGGCCGTGGCAGACGGCAAGTTTGTTACCGGCCACGCCTGCGGCTCCTCCTTCGACTTCGGTCTGAAGCTGGTGGAGGTACTGCGTGGCAAAGAGGTTGCTGACGAGATCAATGGACGTATCTTCTACTATCGCTGAGGCCAAAAAGGCGTTACGCGCCCGGGTGCGGCAGGCGATCGCTGCCCTGACGCCGCAGGAGTGTCTGGAGAGCGACCGGGCCCTGTTTGACCGCTTTTTGTCCCTGCCTCAGGTACAGGCGGCGGACACGCTGTTTTTGTTCTGGGGTATCCCGGGACGGGAGCCGGAGACGGAGCGGCTGGTGCGGGAGCTGACCCGGCAGGGCAAGCGGGTAGGCCTTCCCCGGATGCTGCCCGGACACCAGATGGAGGTGCGGCAGTTTGATCCCCGCATCCCAATGAAGCAGGCCGCCTTCGGCATCTGGGAGCCATCGGAAGAAGCTCCGCTGCTGGAGAAAAAAGACATTGCGCTGGCCCTTGTTCCCGCCGTAAGCTATGACCGCCGGGGGTACCGGCTGGGCTTTGGGGGCGGCTACTACGACCGGTGGCTGGAGGATTTTTCCGGCCGGACGGCAGGTCTGTGCCGGGGTGTCCTTCTTCAGGAGCAGGTTCCCATCGAGGGTCACGACGCCCGGGTGGAGGTGGTACTCACCGAGCAGGAGGCCATCTGGATACAGACATAAAAAAAGCGGGACTTGAAGTCCCGCTTTGCCCCGCGCCGGGGCCTAGTGTAGGGTCAGCAGCCGCAGCCGTTGTTGCAGCCGCAGCCGTTGCTGTTCTCGCTGGCACCGTTGTTGCCGCAGCAGCAGCACAGGACGATGATCAGCAGGATGATCCACAGGCAGCCGTTGCCGCCAAAGCCGTTATTGCCAAAGCACATTGTTGTTTCACCTCACTTACCCCGCCGGGGTTTTCCCGGCGTTCTGGTATAGTCTATGGCAGCCCCCTGTCCCAGGTTCCCTGGCAAAGAAAATTTTCTTGCGGGCGGGCGCCGTTCCCAACCCAACCATTGGACCGGCCCAAGGACCGGAGCCGACGGAGCCGGAGCCAAGGCCCGGTCCATCCGGCAGATTTGATTTAGGAGCTGACTCTATGGCACAGGATTATCAATCTTCCTCCTCCAGACAGCCGCGGCGGCGGGAGGAGACGCAGCGCTCATCCAACACACGGCGCCGGAAAAAGCGCTCTGGCCTGAGCGGAGCGGCCATCTATGCGATTTTTGTCATCGGCGTGTCCGCGCTGCTGGCCTGCATCGGCTGGGTGGCTGCCAACGACGTGCTGGCTCTGAACAAACCAGAGAAGACCGCTACCATTACCATTACCAATGACGACAGCTTTGGTGATGTGGCTGAAAAGCTCAAGGACGAGGGACTCATCGAATATAAGTTCCTCTTCAATCTCTTTGCCACCTTCACCCGCAGCAAGGATGACGTGGTGGCAGGCACCTTTACCCTGAACACCGATATGGACTACCGGGCCCTGCTGTCCGGCATGAGTGCCAACTCGGCCACCCGGGCCACCGTCACCGTGACCATTCCCGAGGGCTACACCGTGGATCAGATCTTCACGCTGTTGGAGGAGAAGGGTGTGGCCAGCGTGGAGGACCTGCAGGATATGGCGGCCAACCACGACTACGCCTTCTCCTTCCTTCAGGATTTGGAGCTGGGGGACTATCACCGCCTGGAGGGCTATCTCTACCCGGACACCTACGAATTTACCACCCCCCAGAACCCCCTGTATGTCATCAACAAGATGCTGGTGCGCTTTGACGAGCAGTTTACCGACGCAATGCGCCAGGAGGTGGCAGACAGCGGCCGTACCATCCATGAGATCATCACTATTGCATCCATGATCGAGAAGGAGACAGACGGCAATGACCGGGCCGATATCGCCTCGGTCATCTACAACCGCCTGAATAACCCCAGCGGCGGAACCCAGGGATATCTGCAGATCGACGCCACCCTGGCCTATATTAACGGCGGCAAGGTGCCCACGGAGGCGGACAAGTCCATTGATTCCCCCTACAACACCTACCTCTACAAGGGACTGCCCGCCGGACCCATCTCCAACCCCGGTCTGGAGTCCATCAAGGCAGCTATGAATCCCAACAGCACTTCGTACTACTACTACGCCCTGGGCGACGACGGAGTACACCACTTTTTCAAGACCTTGCGGGAGCAGCAGAACTTTATTGCTACTCAGGAACTTTACAACAAATAACAAAAGCAGGCCCCGGAGCTACTCCGGGGCCTGTACTCTGGAGGGAGAACCGATATGAAAAAACCGGAACTGCTGGCTCCGGCAGGAGATATGGAGCGGCTTCAGATGGCACTGGCCTACGGAGCGGACGCGGTCTATCTGGCGGGTACCATGTTTGGTATGCGCTCCTTTGCGGGCAATTTTACCCCCGAAGAGCTGAAAACCGCCGTGGAACTGTGCCACAGCAAGGGAGTGCGGGTCCATGTGACCTGCAACACCATGCCCCGCAATGAGGAGGTGGCCCGGCTCCCGGAGTGGCTGGAGTATCTGGACAGCGTGGGAGTGGATGCCATCATCCTGGCCGATGTGGGTACCCTGGCTCTGGCCAAGCGCCACGCCCCCCACGTCCAGTGCCACATTTCTACCCAGGCCAGCATCGTCAACTACCAGTCTGCCACCGCTTGGCACGACCTGGGAGCCAGCCGGGTGATCCTGGCCCGGGAGCTGAGCCTTGATGAGATCCGGGAGATCCGCCTCAAGACCCCCAAAGAACTGGAGATCGAGGCCTTCGCTCACGGGGCTATGTGCGTAAGCTATTCTGGACGGTGCCTGCTGTCCAACTACATGACGGGCCGGGACTCCAACCGGGGAGCCTGCGCCCAGCCCTGCCGCTACCAGTACGCCCTGATGGAGGAGAAGCGGCCCGGCGAGTATTTCCCCGTCTTTGAGGAGAATGGGGAGACCTACATTATGAACTCCAAGGATATGTGCATGATCGACCACGTGGCCGAGCTGATGGAGGCGGGTCTGGACTCTCTGAAGCTGGAGGGCCGGGCCAAGAGCGCCTACTATGCCGCCATTGTCACCGGCGCTTACCGCCATGCCATCGACGCGGCGGCGGCGGGACAGCCTCTGGACCCGGTATGGCGGGATGAGGTGGAGCACATCAGCCACCGGCATTACTCCACCGGCTTCTATTTTGGCCAGCCGGGCCAGTATACCGAAAACTCCCGCTATGTCCGGGACTGGAAGATCGTGGCCAAGGTGCAGTCCTGTGACGAACAGGGCAACGCCACCCTCACGCTGAACAATAAGTTCTCTGTGGGGGATACTCTGGAGCTGGTAGGTCCCGACGTACGGCCCCAGACCCTCACCGTGGAGGGACTGTGGGACGAGGCGGGAGAAGCTTTGGAGCAGGTGTGCAAGCCCCAGATGGTCTTCCGCATGAAGCTGCCTCAGCCGGTGCCTCCTCTGTCCCTCTTGCGCCGTCAGGCAGAGCTGACCCCTTAAACAAGAAAGCCCCCGCCGGCAGTTCATTCAGCCGGCGGGGGCAGTTTTGTCCGTGTCAATCGGCAGGGTTCAGAGTTTGGAACATGCGCAGGGCCATGATAAGGCAGGACTGACGCTGGGCGCTGCGCTGAGGAGAAAAGCGGTTGTTTCCGGTACCCACGATAATGTTGTGGCGAGCCATAAAGTACACGCTGCTCTTGGCCCAGGAGGCAATGGAACTGTCATCGGCAAAGGAGCCGGACTGTCCCTCCACGCTGCCGCCCAGCTTGCGGTAGACGGCGGCGAGCATGGTGGCTGCCTGCTCCCGGGAGATGGACTGGGAGGGAGAGAAGGTGGTGGCAGAGGTGCCGGCAGTCAGCCCCAGTGCCCAGGCCTTGCCTGCCTCCGGGTCGGAGGTGTCGGTGAAGGGAGTGTGGCTGGGGGCAGAGATGGCCTCTCCGCCCATGGCCTCATACAGCCGCACTGCCAGGGAGGCAAACTGCAGCCGGCTGATGGAGCCGCACAGGTCCTGGCCCTTAAGGCGCGCCGGCATCAGATTCATGGCAATGGCCTCGTTGACCAGATCCACTGCCCACTCATCCACCGGCTCCCCGGTAATGGTGGTGGTGTTGAGCCCGCCGCTTCCCGATGCGCGCACCCAAACCCCGGCGTCCATGGCCTGATTGGAGTGGGGATCCTGAGTGATGACATGGTAGATATAGTTGTGGTCCCGCACAGTCAGGTGCTCCTGGGAGGTGAGGGTATTTTCCAGCTCCCAGTAGCCGGAGGAGGAGCGGTAGGTAAAGCGCTCCACGATGATCTGATTGCCAAGGTCACTGCGCACGACAGTGCCGGGAGGCAGCAGCGTCAAGGTGTGGGACAGGGTGGGGGAGTAGAGAAAGCTCTCTGTCCCGTCCGGGTCCTGGGAGAGATGGTAAACGGCCTGATTGCTCTGGATGGTGGCGGCCAGACTGCTTGGAACCAGCAGAGCGCACAGAGCGCAGGCGGTAAGCAGGAGGGAGAGGGCACGTCGAAGCATGGTCATTTCCTTTCTGATGGGGGAGCGCGCAGAGCGCCCCGGGGTGGAAGGGCTTGCGTGGTCGGCTGGAAATAGAGACAAAATAATAACCTTATTTATATAGACGGGGATACACAGGAAAAGGTTTCAACATTTTGACAGGAAAAGAAAAATCGTAGCTTTCACGAAAATCAGGCAATGAAATTGTGAAATCTGCCGGTGCAGTTGTGCCGCTTTACACAGGAAAGCGGATGGTGTATGATTAAAACAATAATTCCGGCAGGAGCCTGAAAAAAGGGTTTAGGAGATTGTTTTATATGTATTATCAGATCGTTCCCATGGACCGCAGTCACATTGAGCAGATCGCCCGGCTGGAGCAGGCCTGCTTCTCCAGTCCCTGGACGGAGAACATGCTGGCCGACGCCCTGTTTGATACTCAGGCCAGCTTTATCGTGGCCGAGGATGAGGAGGGCAACGTGCTGGGCTACGCGGGCCTGCACGTCATTGTAGATGAGGGGTACATTGACAACGTGGCGGTGGAACCCGACGCTCGCCGCCACGGGGTAGCCAGCGCCCTTCTGGACGTGTTCTGCCGCTTTGGCGAGGTAAACCTGGCTTTCCTCACCCTGGAGGTGCGTGCTTCCAACCAGGCGGCTATCGCTCTGTATGAGAAGCACGGATTTACTCAGGCAGGACTGCGGAAAAACTACTATGACAAGCCCAGGGAAGATGCGGTTCTTATGACCAGATATTTTGAAAAACAGTAAAAAATAAAAATATTGGATGGATTCCCGCCTGAAAATGGTTGAAAAACCACAGGCGGGAATTTTTGTGTTGTTTATTATGCAGAAAAATATTCACTTGCAAGATAAAATGTTGACAAATAAACAACAGAAAGCTAAAATGAATGCAGAACAACACCCAACCGGTACATACAGAAAGGAAGGCAGAAATGGCAGTTGGAAATCGTGTGTTTTTAAAGCGGCCCATGCCAAGCCAGGAACTGTTGGATGGCTTTGCAGGGCTGCCCGCGGCAAACATTGCCGATACCATGGGGCGCTCCTGCGCCATGAATCCCAGAATCAAGCTTATGAGCGGCTTTCAGGGGATCATGGTGGGTCCGGCGCTGACGGTAAAAGCCAGAGCGGGCGACAACCTGTTTCTCCATCAGGCGCTGGACATGGCTCAGCCGGGTGACATCATTGTGGTGTCCAACGATGAGGATCAGACCCGGTCTTTGATGGGTGAGATCATGTTTACCTATGCCAAGTACCAGCGTAAGCTGGGCGGGCTGGTGCTGGATGGCCCCATTCGGGATGTGGACGCGGTGCGGCAGATGGATCTGCCGGTCTATGCCAACGGTTCTACCCCTGGCGGCCCCCATAAAGAGGGACCCGGGGAGATCAATGTGCCCATTGCCTGCGGCGGAGTGAGTGTGAATCCGGGCGACATCATTGTGGCTGACGCCGACGGCATTATTGTGATTCCGCTGAAAGACGCCCCGGCTGTGCTGGAGGCGGCGAAGAAGTTCCATCAGCAGGATGAGGCCAAGGTGGAGGCGGCCAAAAATGGAACCTCCAACCGTGCCTGGGTGATGAAGACCCTGCAGGCAAAGAATACTGAGTTTATTGATGGAGCGTATGGAGAATAAAAATTATCAAATGGCATTTAAATGAGGAGAAGCAGGAAAAGTATTGAGTAAACAAAGGCAGAGCCTTTGGGAGAAATGGATTTTGAGGTGAAGGAAATGAAAGAATACTTGTTTGGTAAAAAGTATCTACCCCACCGCTCAATGATTGCACTGGTTCTTGGTATTGTTGCTGGCCTTCTGTTTTATGATTTTGCTGTTTGGGTGGAACCATTTGGAACCGCTTTTATGAATTTGATCAAAATGTTGATCGTACCGGTAGTTCTTTTCAGTATTGCCAGTGGCATTGCAGCCATTGGTGACGTAAATAAGCTGAAGCGCGTTGGATTAAAGGTGCTGCTGGTTTATGTAGTCATGACCGTCGGGGCCTGCTTGATCGGTATTGCCGTAGTACATGTTTTTAATCCGGGTGTAGGTTTCGATACGACTGGTCTTACAGCCTTTGATGCCTCGGAAGTGACGACGCCTTCCTTCTCGGCCTTCCTGATGGATATGATTCCTACCAATATTGTTGCAGCTATGGCCGACCAGGACATTATGAAGCTGGTGTTCTTTACCGTAATTTTGGGTGTTGCATTAGTGCTCTTGGGCGATAAAGTAAAGCCATTTACTGATTTTATGAATGCGGGCGCAACACTTACCTACAAAATGCTGGATATTGTAATGATCTATTCTCCTATTGGTATCTTTGCATTGATGGCTAATGTTACTGCAGTGTATGGACCGCAGCTGTTTGGCAACTTGGCAAAGTTTGTGGCTACCGACTGGACTGGATGCTTGCTGATCTGGCTGATTTATAGTTTGATCACCAAGGCCTATACGAAGATTAATTACCGCGGAATGTGTAAAGAGATGATTCCCATTTGGGTCAATACCGTGGCGACAAACTCCAGCTCCGGTACTATTCCCATCACCATGGAGGCTACTCGGCGGCTTCAGATTCCGAACAGCATTGCTTCCTTCTCCATTCCATTGGGCGCTACCATCAACCTGACAGGTGCAGCTTTGTACAAGACGGTTTTGGCTTTCTTTGTAGCTCAGATTTACGGTCTGCAGTTGACCATGTCTCAGATTATCATGGTTATTACCATTTCTACACTGATGTCTATTGCAGCGCCTGGTATTCCTGGCGGAGGAATCGTGACTGGCGCCATCTTCCTGGAATTGCTGGGCCTGCCCATGGATCTTATGGGGCCCATTTCCGGTATGTATCGTTTGATCGATATGTCTCACACTACGGTCAATGTTTCCGGTGATGTACTGGGTACTATGTTGGTGGCTAAAAACGAACATCTGTGGACAGGTGAAGATTACAATAAGACAATGGTAAGCAAGTGAGTATGACGACGAAGAATATGATTTTTAGAGGAGAATGAGTATGGCAACCACACTTGCGGAACGAATGAGTAAGTTTAGCGGTTCCCCCACCTCGGCTCTGATCGCCAAGGTGGCAGAGCTGAAGCGGCAGGGGAAAGATATTATTTCCCTTAACGTAGGGGAACCGGATTTTGGAACTCCCGATTACATCAAGGTGGCTGGCATGAAGGCCATCGCGGATAATTTCACCAAATATACCCCCGGCAACGGTATTCTGGAGCTTCGCCAGGCCATTATAAAGAAGCTGAAAGAGGACAATGGTTTGGACTATACAGTCAATGAGGTGACCACCGCGGTGGGAGCCAAGCAGGCCATTGCCAGTGCCATGATGGTGATTGCAGGGCCTGGCGATGAGGTACTGCTCCCCATTCCTTGTTGGGTCAGCTACACGGAGATGATTCGTCTGGCGGGTGCTACTCCGGTGTTTGTGCCGGTGCGGCAGGACAATTATGAGCTGGACCTGGATGCCATCCGGGCAGCTATCACCCCGCGCACCAAGGCTATCGTCATCTGCACCCCCAACAATCCCACCGGTGCGGTGTACAGCGAGAAGAGCCTGCGGGAGCTGGCCGATCTGGCGGTCAAGCACGATTTCTTTATCGTGGCTGATGAGATCTATGAAAAAATGGTCTATGACGGCGCAAAGCACTTCAGTGTGGCCTCCATCTCTCGGGAGGTGTGGGAGCGGACCATTACGGTCAATGGTTTTTCCAAGGCTTACGCCATGACGGGCTGGCGTATCGGTTATGCTGCGGCCCGGGCGGATGTGATCAAGGGAATCATGGCGGTGCAGAGCCAGACTACCTCTGCCACCAGCGCGATTTCCCAGAAGGCGGCTCTAGCGGCTCTGCAGGGCTCTCAGCATGACATGCAGGTTATGGTGGAAGAGTTCAAGCGGAGAAAAGACTATGTGGTGCAGCGGCTCAATGCCATAGAAGGGATTACATGTCCGGATGTAAAGGGCGCGTTCTATGTATATCCGGATGTGCAGCCCTATCTCGGTAAGCGGTTTGGAGATAAGATGATCGAGAACGCTGTAGACCTGTGCCAGTATCTTCTGGATGAGGCGCTGATCTCCACAGTGCCCGGTGAGGCGTACAATGTCCCCGGGAAGATCCGAATCTCCTATTCCAATTCCATGGAGAATCTGGAAAAGGCGCTGGATCGACTGGAGCATGCATTGGCCCAGTTGAAGTAAACAAAGATAAATCAATGATGTTTTCCCTTCTTGCAGCGGGCGGTATGGCGTGTCCATGCCGCCCGCTGCAATTGGCTGGAGATTGACCACAATGGCAAACTGTGGTATCCTTTCCCTGTATCAGTGAGGAGAGGGTAACATGGATGATTTGGTGAAAAAGATACAGGGAATGTCCCTGACACGCACCGACGCGGAGATTGCGGAGTATATTTTAGCCAATCTGAATACCATTGGGTTTCAGACCTCCACCTCCCTTGCAGAAGCCATCGGAGTCAGCGACACGTCGGTGATCCGCTTTATCCGCAAACTCGGGTTCAAAGGTTATGCAGACTTCCGGGGAGAGATGAACGCGAGGGCGGCCAGACAGATCAATCAGGTTCAGCAGGACTTGTCTCCCGGAGAGAAGTATGCCCGCAGCAGAGCGCAGCTCAAGCAGGACAGCCTGATCAGTGATGTGGGGGGCTATACCTTAGAGAATCTGCAAAAGAGCTTTGCCCAGCTGGATCAGGGAACGGTGGACCAAGTGGTGGACATCCTGCTCAGCAGTGACCGCAAGTATATTGTGGGATTTCGCGGAACGGCCTGCTGCGCCCAATATATGGCCAGCAAGCTGCTGTTTTTGACCCCGCACGTGGTTCCGGTAACCCATGCAGATGCCACGGCAGTGGAAAATGTATTGGATATTACCGATAAGGACTGTCTGTTTCTGTACAGCTTCCCGCGCTATTCTGAGATCTGTGGTGTGCTGATGGACATTGCCCGGGAGAACGGGGCAAAAATTATTTTGATGACAGACCGGCGTACCTGCCCTCTGGCCAGTAAGGCGGATGTGGTGGTGGTGGCACAGGTGGAAGGACTGGGATTTACCAACTCCTATGTGGCTCCGCTCAGTCTGTCGGAGGTGTTCCTGCTGGCCATCAGTGGACAGCGGGATGTGACCAGCACCGAACGCTTTAGCCGAATCGATGCGGTTATGGAGAAAGAAAAACTATATTAACTTTGTTTCCTGCAAACTGGAAGAAGGAGCAGTATGAATATTTTAGCCATTGAATCCTCCTGCGACGAGACCGCCGCCGCAGTTGTCAAAGACGGGCGGACGGTACTGTCAAACTGTGTGGCCTCTCAGATCGAGATGCACACCATTTACGGCGGCGTAGTACCCGAGATCGCCTCCCGCAAGCATGTGGAGGCGGTGACCGGTCTGGCCGACCAGGCTTTGGAGCAGGCGGGGATGACCCGGGGCGACCTGGATGCCATCGCTGTGACCTATGCGCCTGGTCTCATCGGCGCGGTGCTGGTGGGAGTGAACTTTGCCAAGGGCGCGTCCATGGCCCTGGATCTGCCCCTGATCCCAGTCCACCATGTGCGGGGCCATATTGCGGCAAATTACCTCACCCACCCTGATCTGGAGCCCCCTTTTGTCTGCCTATGCGTCTCCGGCGGCACAACTGCCATTGTGGATGTGAAGTCCTATACCGAGATGGAGGTGCTGGGCGGCACCCGTGACGATGCAGCAGGGGAGTGCTTTGACAAGGTGGCCCGGGTGCTGGATATCGGTTACCCTGGCGGCGGCCCCATGGACCGCTTGGCTCAGGGTGGAGATGACAGCCGGTACGAGCTGCCCCGCGCCCATGTGGCTGGCCATGAGCTGGATATGTCCTTCTCCGGCTTGAAGACGGCCAGTCTCAACCTTATCCACAACACCCAGCAGAAGGGGGAGGAGTTATCCCTGCCCGACTTTGCCGCCAGCTTTGGCCGGGCGGTGAGCGACTCGCTGGTGCCCCGGGCCATGGCGGCCGCCCGAATGAAGGGCTACGGCCGACTGGCGGTGGCCGGAGGCGTGGCGGCCAACAGCCGCATCCGCGCCGACCTGCAAGCCGCCTGCGCCAAGAGCGGGGACAAGCTTTACCTGCCGGAGCTGAAGTACTGCGGCGACAACGCCGCCATGATCGGCTGCCAGGGATTTTATGAGTACCAGGCCGGGCATGTGGCCGGCCTAGATCTGAACGCCTACGCGACCCGGGATATTTCCCTGGGTTAAACATCGAAATTTTCAAGCCCTCCTCTGCGGGAACAATACCGTCGGGGGAGGGCTTATTCTTTTCAAATAAAAAAGCAATTTTACGCATTATGTAACCTTACAAGATGGAATCAAGAAGAAAATGGAAGGGAGAAAACAAGAAGATTTAGAACAATGTGCAGGAAATAACAATAAAATGTGGAAAGTAGTGTGGAAAGTGTGTAAAACTTTTTGTAGAAGCAGGGCAAAAAAAGAAGGTTATGTAAATATTTGCGGGGATGGAAGGAAAGACGGAAAAAGATAAAATAATACTTGACAAGGGCGAGACACACTGATAAAATGTATGAGCAAAAGAAAGCAGGAACGGTGCCCCGTACCTCACCCCAGGTCAGAGCCAAAGGGTTAACAAGGTTTCACTTCTTCGCCAGGGAGACTTGGCGGGGATTTTTGTGACGTGGGCGCCATTCCGGCAGCCGCGTTTATTTTTTTGTTTGGAGGTGCTTTCCCATCGCTAACACAGGTCATCAAACCAACGAAGAAATCCGGGACAAGGAGGTCCGCCTGATCTCTGAGACCGGTGAGCAGCTTGGCATCATGTCCTCTCAGGAGGCGCTGCGCATGGCTGAGGAGCAGAACCTGGACCTGGTCAAGATCTCTCCCAACGCTGTGCCCCCGGTATGCAAGCTGATGGACTACGGCAAGTACCGGTTCGAGCAGACCAAGCGCGAAAAGGAAGCCCGTAAAAACCAGCGGGTAGTGGAGATCAAAGAGATTCGCATGTCCCCCAGCATTGACGTCAACGACTTCAATGTTAAGCTGCGCAACGCCCAGAAGTTCCTGTCTGAGGGCAACCGCTGCAAGGTGACCGTGCGGTTCCGCGGCCGTGAGATGGCCCACACCAACATCGGTCAGGATCTGCTGCTGAAGTTTGCCGAGTCCTGCGGCGAGACCGCCGTGATGGATAAAAGTCCGAAGTTGGAGGGACGCCACATGTCCATCTTCCTGTCCCCCAAGTCTGCCAAGGACGCCAAAAAGTAAGAAGCAAAGGAGTTTTCTGTTATGCCGAAGATCAAGATCAAGACTCATAGCGGCGCTAAGAAGCGCTTTTCCCTCACGAAGTCCGGCAAGGTCAAGCGCGCCATGACCAAGAAGCGTCACCTGCTCAACGGTCACGGCAAGACCACCAAGCTCAAGCGGGCTCTGCGCGGCACCACTTATGCCGACAAGACCAATGAGGCCGCCATCAAGCGCATGATCCTGTACAAGTAAGAAGAGGGAGGGAACGAACAATGGCAAGAGTTAAGGGCGCGATGATGACGCGCAAGAGAAGAAATAAGATCCTGAAGATGGCCAAGGGCTACTGGGGTGCTAAGTCCAAGCACTTCAAGATGGCCAACCAGGCCGTGATGAAGTCCGGCTCTTACGCCTACACCGGCCGTAAGCTGAAGAAGCGTGACTTCCGTCAGCTGTGGATCACCCGCATCAATGCCGCCTGCAAGATGAACGGCATGAACTATTCCACCTTCATGAACGGCCTGAAGAAGGCTGGCATCGTGATCAACCGCAAGATGCTCTCCGAGCTGGCTGTGAACGATAAGGCCGCTTTCGCTCAGCTCACTGAGACTGCCAAGAAGGCCCTGGCCTAAGTTTTATCCTTTCAAACGTCTGCGCGTTCCGCGCAGACGTTTTTTTATACCATAAACAAGCTGGTGGAGCAGTGTGTTTCTAGGCAAAAGAACAAAGACGTGGTATAATAAGACCGGTTGCCCCCCTGGGCGGTATACGAAGGAGGACATAGGTTTGGAGGGAAAAAAGAGACAACTCATTCGATGGCGGGCCAGCCGATGGGAACGCAAGATGCTGGCGGCTCTGGGCACGGCTTTAAGCGCGGAGCTGTTCTTCAACATCTGGGCGGAAAATTTCCGTATCTCAGCGGCTGTGGTACTCTACCCTGTGCTTCTGCTTACCCTGATGCAGGATAGCCGCAAGCCCGATACCGGAGTGCTGACTGCGCTGACGGTTCTGGTGGTGCGGTGTATCATTGGAGTGGCCGGGGGCGAAGATTTGATGTTCGTGGCCTGCCAGGAGTACCCGGGAGCCTTGTTCTATCTCTGCTACGACTGCCTGCTGTGTCTCCAGGTGCCAAACCGGTATGAGGCATCCCTTACCACGCTGTGGCGCAGCTTCTGGATCTGCGATATGCTCTCCAATATGGAGGACCTGACCTTGTCCCGGATGGCGTTGCCGGATGCGCCGGCCATTGTGACCCTGGTGCTGCTGGGACTGGCACGCTCTCTGCTGGCTGCGGGTATTCTGTGGGGGATGCGGCGCTATCAGCGCCTGCTGATGGAGGAGGAACACGAGCGGCGCTATCAGCGTTTGTTCCTGCTTACCGCCAATTTGAAAAATGAACTGTATTTTTTAAAAAAAGACGCAGAAAACATTGAAGGGATCATGACCCGGGCCTATCAGCTCTACGAGCAGCTGGGAGCGGAGGACTATCCTGAGCCTCTGCGTCAGCTTGCCCTGTCCATCGCCCGGGACGTGCACGAGGTAAAAAAGGACAATCTCAGTATTATCCGGGGCATTGAGGGTGAGGTAGCCGACGCCTACAACGATGAGACTATGCGCATGTCCGATCTGCTGCATATTTTGCGGGATACCATGCGGCATATCTTGGGAGAACGTCAGAATGATGTGCTGCTGGAATGTCGGTGTGAGACGGATTTTGCCACTGCGGAGCACTACCGGCTTATGTCGGTACTGAAAAATCTGGTGATGAACGCCGCGGAAGCCATTCAAAGCGGACGGGGTTCAGGGATGATCCTGGTGGAGGAACGGGTGGTCCGGGAGCAGATGGTGCTGACCGTGCGGGATACCGGGCCTGGCATTTCCAAGCGGGCCATGCAGAACCTGTTCCAGGTGGGCTATTCCACCAAATTTGATCCCCAGACCGGAAACATCAACCGGGGCGTAGGCCTGCCGGCGGTACGGTTTTTGGTAGAGGAGCTGGATGGAACCATTGAGGTGACCAGCAGTGAGGGGGAGGGAGCCTGTTTTCAGGTGACCATTCCCATGGATGCACTGAGGGGAGGAGAAGCATGAGAATCTATATTGTAGAAGACGATATCTCAGTCATCAGCATTTTAGAGGATATTGTAGAGAGCAACGACCTGGGGACCGTGTGCGGAGACAGCGGAAGCGGACTGGACCTGGATAAGATCCTGGCACTGGCACCGGACCTGGTGTTGGTGGACCTGCTGATGCCCGGCAAGGACGGGATACAGGTGGTCCGGGAGCTGAAGGAGCGGGGCTGTCTGGCAAAATTTATCATGATCTCCCAGGTCAGTAGCAAAGAGATGGTAGCCAAGGCCTACCTGGCCGGAGTGGATTTCTTTATCAACAAGCCTATCAACCTCATTGAAGTGCGTCAGGTGATTCGTAATATCCGTCAGCAGATGGAAAATGAGCGGGATCTGAACACCATTCAAAGTGTATTTACCATCAAGCAGACTCCCGTGGTGGAGCGGCAGTCTCGCTCTGATGTGCAGCGCAAGCGGATTCAATATGCCCTGAGCCAGCTGGGCATGGCTGGAGAGAAAGGGGCAAAGGATATTATGGATATGTGCATGTACCTGCTGGACCGGCACCAGCAGGTGTGCCAGGTGGGGGTGGGCGCCCTGTGTGCCCAGCTCAGCGACAGTCCCAAGTCTATGGAGCAGCGGGCACGCCGGGCGGTAGAGCGTGGGCTCAACCATCTGGCCAGCCTGGGACTGGACGACTATGGAAACGAGGTCTTTACTCAGTATGCCTCCCGGCTGTTCCCATTCCAGGAGGTGCGCGCGGAGATGGCCTTTATCCAGGGCAAGGGCAGTAAGGGCAAGGCTAACCTGAAATGCTTTTTGGATGGTATGTTGGTGCTGGCGGAGGAAGATTGACCCATTGACCTGTAAGTTTGCATATCTTGACCTATTTCTGCGATAATCTTCCATCTTGGAAGTCAAAGGGTAGGATAATACAAATCAGGAGGAAGAAACAGGAAAATATCGTAAATAAGTGGTCAGATGCCCCAAAATGAAAAACGAAAAATTGTGAAATTTGGGGAAAAAATTTTTACGCCGTAGGATTTTGAAGCAATTTGAAGGAAGCTGTGTAAAATCCCCTCATGTAGGAACTGGGAAACCAATTAGTACATAGAAAAGGAGAGAGGAAAACATGCCCCAGATTGCTCTGAATATGTACCAGACTGCAGCCATCGCCATGATGCTGTTTGTCCTGGGACGATTCCTGACCAACCGCGTTGAATTCCTGAGAAAGTGTTGTATCCCTGCCCCCGTGGTGGGCGGCCTGATCTTCGCTATCGTCCACCTGTGCCTGTACATGGGCGGTATCGTGGAGTTCACCTTTGACTCTAACGTCAAGGACTTCTTCATGACCCTGTTCTTCACCAGCGTCGGTTACACCGCTTGCTTCCGCCTGCTGAAGAAGGGCGGCAAGAAGGTTATCACCTTCCTGCTGGTGGCCATCGTGATGGTGTGCCTGCAGAACGTGCTCAGCTCCATCCTGGCCGGCGTCTTCGGTTGGGATCTGCGCCTGGGCCTGTGCACCGGCTCCATCCCCATGGTTGGCGGCCACGGCACTGCTGGCTCCTATGGTCCTCTGATGGAGGACATGGGCATTGAGAGCGCCAACGTCATTGCCATTGCTGCCGCTACCTATGGTCTGGTGGCCGGCTCCCTGATGGGTGGCCCCACTGCCCGCGGCATCATCAACAAGTACAACCTGAAGTCCACCGAGAGCGAGACCGGTGTGGAGTTGAACGACATGAGCGAGGCCGACCGTGAGAAGGCTGAGCGCGTGGACGTGGACTCCTTCACCAACGCCGCTATCCTGCTGATCGTTGCCGCCGGCCTGGGCACCCTGCTCACCGCCGCTCTGAACGGCATCCAGATCAACATCGGCAACTTCCACTTCAGCTTCACCTTCCCCACTTACATCGGCGCCATGCTCATCGCTGCTGTTATCCGTAACTTCTGCGATGCCAAGCACATCGTGATGCCTTCCCGCGCTCTGGACCTGTGGGGCAATGTTTCTCTGTCCATCTTCCTGGCCATCGCTCTGATGTCCGTGGCTCTGTGGCAGCTGGCCAGCGTCGCCGTTGCCATGATCGCCATGCTGGCTGCTCAGACCATCCTGATGTACTTCTACGCCCGCTTCGTGGTGTACAACATCATGGGCCGCGACTACGAGGCCGCTGTTATGACCGCTGCCTTCTGTGGCTTCGGCATGGGCGCTACCCCCAACGCCATGGCCAACATGCAGGCTGTTACCAAGCGCTATGGTCCCGCTCCTCAGGCCTACTTCGTAGTGCCTCTGGTCGGCTCCCTGTTCATCGACTTCTTCAACGGCCTGATCATCACCGGCTTCCTGAACATCCTGCCCATCTTCGGCTAAGTTCAGAAAGTTTCCCAGCCAAACGAAAAAGCCAGTCCCAATCGGGACTGGCTTTTTTATATTCAAAAGAAAAAGCAGCATCAAGTCAGGCCGGCGTTTTCCTGCTCCCGGCGCTTGGCCTCCTTCTTCCACTTGGCGGCCATGTAGCGCTCCTCCTCGCTGAAGATGCAGCCGCAGTACTTCTGCATGTAAAAGCCGTGCTCCCGGGCAAAGTCCTGTCCCTCACGAAACAGGGGGCGGAAGTCCCGGTAGAGGAATTCTACTCCATATTGCTGTCCCATCTCCCGGGCAATGGCAGCGATAGCATCGTGTTTTTGGTAGGGGGAGATGAGCAGGGAAGTGGTGAAGGAGTCAAACCCGTGCTCGGCGGCGTATTTGGCGGTCTCCTCCATGCGCACCCGGTAGCAGTAGGCGCAGCGGCCGTCGATGTTGTCGGCTACGTTGGTAATAAAGGAGCGCGGGTCATACCGGCCGCCGATGATCAGCTTCATGCCGATCTCCTTGGCGTAGCCCTCCAGGGTGGCCTTCCGGGCCTGGTACTCGGTATAGGGGTGGATGTTGGGGTTAAACCAGAAGCCGGTGACAGAGTGTCCCTCCTCCCGCAGCTGGGCGATGGGGCGGTTGGCGCAGGGGGCGCAGCAGATGTGCATGAGCGTGTTCATGTTTCTTCCTCCAGTGGTACCGGATGGACCAGCAGGCCCTTCCGAATGGCATATAACAAAGTTTGGGCCGTGCCCCCCTGGGGCACGCCGTTGTAGACGGTGAGAATATGGGCGGCGTGGTCCACCATGTAGCGGTTGCGGCGCATCATGCAGAAGCGGTCGTAGCGGTGCTGTACCAGAGTCTCATAGTCGCACTGGTCCAGAATGGACTGATAGCGCTCCTGCTCTTTCTTGGGCCAGCTGTGGGCCTGACTCTCGCAGGGGCGGGCACACTCCAGGGTGACTCCGGGCCGACGCTCCCGCAGAGCGAGTACCGCCTCGGCAAAGTAGAGATCAGCTCCCCAGGCCATGCCGCAGATAAAATGGCGGACGCCTCCGTCATAGACCTGCATCAGGGCAGCGTCCAGCCGCTGCTTCAGCGCCATGCAGCGTGGATCATCCTCGTGGGTGCCCCAGGGCAGCTTGTCCGGGCGGTGGCCGGTAAAGCAGCAGGTGGTGCTCTTGTCCATGGCAGGTCCTCCTCTCCGACAGGGATTTGGAATCATTGTAATATAGCGGACAGGGAAAGTCAACGGAGAGTCGAATATTTGTTCTAATTTGCCAAAAAACGGGGGGTTGCAATTTTCTTTGCGCCGTGTATAATAAGACATGGACAACTGAATGATATGTCTTCAGGGCGGGGTGAAATTCCCCACTGGCGGTATAGTCCGCGACCGGACCTGCAAGCAGGTCCGCTGACCCGGTGAAACTCTGGGACCAACGGTATAGTCCGGATGGAAGAAGATGTGTGTCAAAACAATAGTGTATGCCGTTCCGGCATGCATAAAGCGCACCTCCCTGATTGTTTTACACCTGGAAGACATGCTCTTTCAGATGTATCAAACAAAAAGGAGTGTTTTTTTATGTCCGCACCTTCCATGACCAGCACCTCCGCCCGCTCCAGAATGAATACCAAAGTGATGGTGAGCATGGCCATGCTTACCGGAATCGCCTACATTGTGATGCTGGCCTCCAAGCTGATGCCCAGCGTCATGTTCCTGGATTTTGACTTCAAAGATGTAATCATCTGCATCGGCGGCTTCACCTTTGGTCCTATGGCTGCCGCCATCATCTCTATTCTGGTGGCGTTTATCGAGATGATCACCATCAGCACCACCGGTCCCATTGGCTTTATCATGAACGCCCTGGCTACCTGTGCCTTCTGCTGCACCGCATCCTTCATTTACAAAAAGATGCACACCAAGAAGGGCGCTGTGCTGGGCCTGGCCTGCGGTGTAGTCGCCCTGACCGCGGTGATGCTGCTGTGGAACTACCTCATCACCCCCCTGTACATGACTGGTTTCTCCCGGGCGGATGTGGCAGCCATGCTGCCCACCCTGTTCCTGCCCTTTAACCTGGCGAAGGGCGGCATGAACATGGCTGCTACCCTGCTCATTTATCCCCCTGTGGTGGCTGCCCTGCGGGGTGCCGGCGTGGTGCCTCCCTCTCAGAGCACCCAGGCCAAGAAGATCAGCGCTGGTTTCGTGCTGTTCTCTCTGGCTCTGCTGGCCACCTTTGTGGTGTTTGCTCTGGTGCTGGCCGGTGTAATCTGATTTGATAAAATAAAGCGGCGCGGGCTTAATGCCCGCGCCGCTTTTCGCGCTTTTTTTCCTGACGGAGCCGGAAGCGTTCCTCCTGTGTCTGCCGTTTTTGGGCGGCCCGGCGGGCCTGTCGCTCCAAACCAACGGCCTCCCGCTGACGGGCGAGGGCCTCCTGGGCTTTGGTACCCAGTCCCTTTGGCTGGGTGGCTTTGGCGGCTTCCCGCTGCATCCGCTTTGGATTAGCCAAGGCTGGCCGGGGGGCCGTCTCTGGTAAGACAGGGCCAAAGGGCAGCCGGGGCCACTCTCTCTGGAGCCACTGGTACAACTGGGCGTCGGTGGGCTCCGCCCCAAAAACCACCCGGGCGGCCTGGTAGCCGTCCTGACTCCAGCGTTCGGCAATGCCTACCCAGAAGGGGGGCTGGAACAACACAGTGAACTGGCTGATGTTCCGTTCCATATTCAGTTTCCTCCCATAAAAATGTGAATATGGAGAAGGGACGACCCGGGAGGGAAGGCTACTGACGGGAGCGCGGCCCGCGGACGGACTACCAACCGCCCTGTGTTTTTATCTCCAGCCCCATTGTATCGGGGAGAGAAGCGGATGTCAATGGAGAAAACAGAACGTTTGTTTGACATAAATGGGCGGACGCGCTATGATAAAGAAAAGGGGGTGGGGCCGTGGAGCGGGTGATTTTCCACTGTGATCTGAATAGCTTTTACGCCTCGGTGGAGCTGCTGAGCCACCCGGAGCTGCGCCACCTGCCCGTGGCGGTGTGCGGCGACCCGGAGAGCCGCCACGGCATCATCCTGGCCAAAAATGAGCCAGCCAAGCGGTTCGGGGTAAAGACTGCCGAGACCATCTGGCAGGCCCGGAAAAAGTGCCCGGATCTGGTGTTGCTGCCCGCCCACCATGACCGGTACCGGGAATACTCCCGGCGGGTCAATGAGCTCTACCAGGAGTACACCGATCTGGTGGAGCCCTTTGGTATCGACGAGAGCTGGCTGGATGTCACCGGCACCCTCCATCTCTTCGGAGGGGAAGCGGCAGCCCTGGCCGATCGCCTGCGGGAGCGGATGCGGGGAGAGCTGGGGCTGACCATCTCGGTGGGGGTGTCCTTCAACAAGGTGTTTGCCAAGCTGGGCAGCGACTACAAAAAGCCCGACGCCACCACCTGTATCACTCCCGAAAATTTCAAAACCATCGTTTGGCCTCTCCCGGTGACTGACCTGCTGTTTGTGGGCCGGGCGGCGGGGCGCACGTTGGAGAAGTTTGGGGTGCGCACCATTGGTGAGCTGGCCCGGTTTGACCGGGAGGCCCTCTATCAGCTGTTGGGGCGGCCGGGAGCCCAGCTCCACGACTACGCCAACGGCCTGGACCGCGCTCCGGTGGCTCCGGCGGGGGAGCACGCGCCCCCCAAGTCGGTGGGCAACGGGCTGACCTTTCCTAAAAACCTCCAGGGACGGGAGGAGATCGCCTCCGGCATTGCCATGCTCTCCGACCAAGTAGCCGCCCGCCTGCGCCGCCATGGTATGAAGTGCGGCGGTGTGGCTCTCACCGTTCGGGACCCGGATTTTCGGGATGTGAGCCGCCAGAAGCAGCTGGACCACCCGACCAATCTCAGTCGGGAGCTGGCCCGGGAGGCCATGGATCTGGCCGACCAGCTGTGGAATATGAGCCTGCCGGTGCGGGCGCTCACCGTTACCGCCATCTATCTGGTGGCTGAGGACGAGGCCGTGGCTCAGCAGGACCTGTTTGCCGAGGCGGAGGAAGAAAAGCGTCAGCGACTGGAGCAGCTGGACCGGGCCATGGACGCCATCCGGGACAAGTACGGCAAGGGGGCCATTGGCCGGGCGTCCACCCCCAAGGGGATGGACCGGGAGCGGCACGCTCCGCCGCCGGGGGGCGCATATCATCCAAAATAGGGACATACCGTGGGACATGGAGGTGAGTTCATGTCCCACTCTTTTTTTGCCTTTTTGCAGCAGTTGGGAGAAACCCCGGCTCTGGCCCTGTTTACGCTGCTTACCCTGGGGGTGTTGCTGGTCAACGGCTGGACCGATGCTCCCAACGCCATTGCCGGAGCGGTGGTCACGGGAGCGCTGCCCTTTCGCCGGGCGGTAATTCTGGCGGCGGTGTGCAACTTTGCCGGAGTGTGCTGCGTGACGGCGGTAAACGCCTCGGTGGCCGAGACGGTCTACTCCATCGCCGCCTTTTCCGGCGGCCCACGGGCGGCCTCCATTGCTCTGAGCGCAGGAATGGCAGGGGTAGTGATTTGGGCAGTGGTGTGCTGGCGGTGGGGTATCCCTACCAGCGAGAGCCACGCCTTAGTGGCGGGGATCACCGGGGCGGCGGTGGCCCTGGAGGGAAGCTGGAACTGTGTGCGCTGGGAGAGCTGGGGGAAAGTGCTGCTGGGCCTCCTGCTGTCCACCGCAGCCGGATTTTGGTGTGGGCGGCAGATGGGACGGTGGGCCGGAACATGGAAGGGATCGGACCGCCTCTTTTGCTGCCTTCAGCTTCCCGGAGCGGCGGCCACCGCCTTTTTCCACGGAGCGCAGGACGGCCAGAAGTTTCTGGGGGTGTTTCTGCTGGGGACGGCTCTGGTCCAGGGACGGCAGGACGAGCAGACCTTTGTAGTGCCTCTTTGGCTGCTGGTGTTCTGCGCGGTGGGAATGGCGCTGGGCACCGGAATGGGGACGGCGGATCATCGATACCGTAGGCCGGAGATGGTGACCCTCAACCCCTGGATGGGGTAGCTTCTGCGACGTGGCAGGTGGTGCTGCCCTGTTGGGCCCAGGTGCTGGGCCTGCCCGTTTCCACCACCCATACCCGCACCGCCGCTCTGCTGGGAGTGGGCTGTGCCGGGGGAAAGAAGGCGGACTGGAGGGTGGCGGGTACCATTACCCTGGCCTGGGGGCTCACCTTCCCCGGCTGCGTGGTCCTGGGGTGGAGCATGGCGCGGTTCTTTTTGCACATTTGGAAATAAATTGGGGAAAACTTCTTGACAATCAATTTCTGCAAATGTAGAATATTATTGAAAGATCTGCAAATGCAGAAATAGAAAGGAGGAGTGCTCCATGAAGGACTATCCCCGTCTGCCCGAGTCGGAGCTGGACATTATGCTGGTGGTGTGGGAGCTGAAGGAGGCCACCGCGCCCGCTATTTTGGAGCGGCTTGAACGGCCCCTTACCGCCAGCGCCCTGCACAGCTACCTCAAGCGCCTGGAGGAGAAGGGCTATCTGGCCTGCCGCAAGGAGGGGAAAACGAACCGCTACACCCCGCTGGTGGAGCGGGAGGCCTATCGCCGCCAGGAGGGACGCGCCATCCTGGGAAAGCTGTACGAGGGGTCCCTCAAGCGCTTTGCCGCCGCCCTCCACGACGGCGGAGCGTTAGACCAAAGCGAGGTGGAGGAGCTGCGGGCCTATCTGGATGAGCTGGAGGAAAAGGGGGGCATGTAAATGGAGACCCTGTTTTTGCGCGTGGTCTGGCTGTCGGCCACCGTGTCGGCGGTGCTGCTGCCTCTGCTGCTGGCCTCCCGGTGGCTGCAAAGCCGGGTAAAGGCCAAGAGCTTGTACATCCTGTGGCTGCTGCTGGCCGTTCGGCTAGTGGTACCGGTGGAGATCACTCTGCCCAAGCCTGCGGTGACAGTGCAGGTGCCCCAGTATGAGGTGACCATCCCCACGAATCGTCCCTCGGAAGAGCTGCCGAACGATCAACTCTCTCCGGTGGAGCCCAATGTGGAACCATCCCTTCCCCAAATGGAGCAAGAGCCTGACCTGACCGCCCAAACCGAGGTACCGGTGGCGGTGGTATTAGGGACGTTATGGCTGACCGGTGTGTTTGCCATCGCCCTCATCCAAATCAGCAGCTACCTGGTCACCCGGCGGGCTCTGCTGCGCTGGGCGCGTCCGGTATCCCCCGAGACCCGGGAGCAGATTCAATATTTGGCTCTGCGGCTGGGACTGAAACGGACCTTCCAGGTGCGGCGCAGTGACCGGGTACGCACTGCCATGGTGCTGGGCGTGCTGCGTCCGGTGCTGCTGATCCCTCAGGAGGAGTGCGACCCTCTGGTGGTCCTCCATGAGCTTAACCACCTGCGCCGCCGGGACCTGGAGTACAAGGGCCTGATGATGGCAGCCTGCTGGCTGCACTGGTTCAACCCTCTGGTGTGGTGGATGAGCCGGGTGGCAGGTCGGAATCTGGAGCTGTGCTGTGACGAGGACGTAGCGGGCAAAGAAAATTCTGCCTTCCGCCATCGGTATGGTCGGCTGCTGCTGGAGTGCGCGGCGGAAGGGGCAGGGCCCGTTCTCTCCAGCCGCTTTGGCAGCAGCAAGGAGGAGCTGAAGGCCCGGCTCACCAACCTGTTTGTGGTAAAAAAGCGGGGCCGTGCGCTGGTATGTCTGGCGCTGGCCTGCGCCGTGCTGGTAGGTGGTCTGGTGGCCTGTGAGCAGACCCAGAACGGCGGGCCGGACCAGGCGGTGGAGGAGCTGGAAAACACCATCACCTATGACGGGCAGACCGTCTCCTTTACCCTGCCGGAGGGGAAGCGGGACTGGAGTCTGCACATTGCGGGGCGGGCCGAGGTCGAATGGCTGGGCGGCATGAGCCTGCACTACCTGGACGAGACGGCCTGGACCCCGGGGGAGACCTACTCCTTTGACCTGGACGGGGAATCTGTTGGTGATATCACCGAGCTGTCCATGTACATTGATCTGGAGGGACAGTCGTACACGGTGGATCTGCTGCCCCATGTGAGGGAATATTCCAAGCCCTACCCGTACTACCACAACTACGACTATGGCTTTACCCTTACCCTGCCCGAAGGCTGGGCAGAGGGCGTGGACATCCAGGAAATGGACGGCGGCGTGGACTTCTACATGAAGAGCGCGGGAGACTGGGATGGAGCGGGCTGGCTGGTAGGTATTTACTTGACCGACCCAACCGATTGGCAGGGCATTGCCGATGCGGGCTGTCCCCATGGACAGCGTTTCCTGGGCCAGACAGCCCAAGGGGTTTTGTATGCTATTGGTCCCAGCGACGTGCGCTATGACGAAACCGTTCCCGGGGAGATGGAGCGGTACAATGCCCTGTATGAGCGGGTGGACGAACTGCTGGACAGCTTCCAGCTGGACAGCATCCACGCCCTGGTCCAGGAGTGGCTGGAGGATCGAGTGAAGCAGGGGCCGCCGGAAGGGACCCAGGGCTATGACTACCTGGACGGCCGCGTCCAGTGCCTGTCCTTCCAGAGAATGGAGCTGGGATACGCGGTATATGAGATTGAGTACCGCTTTTTGGTGGACCACCCGGAAAACGTGGTGGTTGCCGGAGGCATGGAGCTGGATGAGGAGGGCTGGCTGCGGGATTACTCTATGACGGCCTATTTGATCGTCCGCAACGGGAGCATTGTGGGGCTAAGAATTTCTGATATTTCTCCGGAGTACCCCCTGTTTTGGTATGAACTGCCCGACCTGTCGGAGGAGGAGAAATGGCAGGCTATGGCTCAGGTGGCCTATGCCGGGGCGGAAGAATGGATGCAGCTGTACCAGGGCTATATCGGCGGGACCGGGGAGTGCGCCTTTTCCCGGGAAGAGCTGGCCCAGGCGGGCTACCAGGCCCAGACCCTGCCCGAACAGTGGAAGCTGGTGCGGGGCGGAGGATACCCACAGAACCGGAACGAACTGCTGGGAGCGTTCCAGTTCTACTTCTCCGATGCCTTGGCGCAGCGTATGGTGGATGAAATGCTCTCCGGGCCCGATGCCCCCTTCCTGTTCTATGAGGGAGCGCTCTATTTCCGGGATGACGTACCCTGCGGTGAGAAAATAGATGGCATGTACACTGACTGGAGCTGGAGCTCCTTTACCATCACAGACCGTGTGGAGAAGGGCTTTGAGGGAATTGAGTTTACGCTCTCGGACAACGCCGCCATGAACGGAGACAGCGCTGGGAAAACATGGACGTTCCGTCTGGTGCTGGATGAGGGGTACAGTGTCCGTTTTTATTGCTGGTTTAATTTAGAGTAAGGAGATTCGTTTTTCTCGGAGCAGCAGAAAAGATTCGTTATATCAAAAAACTAAGACGATCTTAATTGACTTAAAATTTTCTGAAATATATAATTAAGGTACCAATCCTCTATCTGAGAAAGGAGCCTTGTATGAAAAAGTATCTTCGCCTGCTGCTGTGCACCGGCGTAACTGCCGCCCTTTTGACGCTGCCCGCTCTGGCTGCGGACAACGATACCCTCCCCGCCAAGCAGGGGGACTTCTATGTGATGGTCAATGGAGAGTACGTCACCTTCCCCGATGCAGTGCCTCAGATCCGGGAGAACCGCTCCTGCCTGCCCTTTGTGGCTGTGTTTGAGCAGCTGGGCTTTGCAGAGGAGGATATGACCTGGGATGGCGCCACCGGTACGGTCACCGCCGTCAAGCCCGATGTGTCTTATACCGCCTTTCAGGGGAATACCAAACAGGGAGATTTGACCGTCGAGCTCACCATTGGCTCCAACGACATTACTTACTGGTATGAGGGAAATACCACGGCAGACCCCCATGGGCATCAGGCCCAGGTTGTGGAGCACATCCAGAGTGAAGTGGCCCCCTATGTCTACCAGAACCGCACCTATATTCCCTTCGGCCTGCTGGCCGATGCGCTGAGCTACAATGTAGGCTGGGACGGCGAGGTGGCAGCGGTCATCATCGATGACGTAGATGCCATTCTGGCCGCCAACACCGAGACCTATGATCGGATGGATGAGTATCAGGCCTATAACCGCACCTTTGTGGAGAAAAACCAGAAGGTCACCGGCAGCTATTCCATGGACCTGACCATGAAGCAGAAGATCCAGGAGACCAACAGCGATCTCTCGTTTACGGCCAAGGGCGACTACGATATGATCACCGGCGGCACCACTGCGTTTGAATTTGATACCGATATGACCATGGATGCCTCGATGGTAACAGGCGGGTTGGATCTGATCGGCGCGATGACCTCTCCGGAAGGGGAGCCTCTGTTCCCCATGGATCTGGGCTTCTCCATGCGGGGTGATACCACCGACGGAATCTTCTACTTCAAGCTGGATTCCAAACAGCTGGGGAACCTCAATGGCTGGGATACCGAGAGCTGGTATAAGATGGATATGGCCGCGTTTTATGATGCCATGTCTGAGCAGACCGGCATGACCTATGCCCAGCTTATGGAGCTGTCCAACGCCTCTCTGGACGAGAGCTTCTCCCAGCTGCTGCCCCAGATGCTGAAGGATATGCCCCTTAACAGCGTAGCCTTTACCACCACGGACTATCTGGAGCTGCTCAACACCATCTGCGGCGACAGCCACTTTGTCAAGTCCGGCTCCAGCTATGTGAATACCTTCCTCAATGAGGGCGGGATCCAGGGCACCTTCACCCTCTACACCAGCGGCGGCAAGGTGAACGGCTACGCCATGGAGCTGAAAGCCGATCCCGATGTGGCAGGCGGAGAGCTGTCCATTACCACCTCCATGAAGGGCTCCAAAATGGAGCTGGCCATGAATATGGAGGCCTCTCAGGGTGAGGGCCAGGAGGGCAGCGGAACCCTCTATCAGGTGGATATGACTTTGGATATGATGATGGACGGGACCTATCAGACCACCAGCACCCAGCCCGCGACGGAGCCTCCCGCAGGCGCTTCCGTTGTGGACCTGATGGAGCTGCTGGGCTCTCTCATCCCCACTGAGCCGACCATGCCCTAAGTACAACGAAAACGAATTTTTAATCAAAAGAAAACCAGTGGGCCAGTCCGTTTGGACTGGCCCACTGGTTTATGCCGCAAAAGCGGTTTTGTATTTTGTTACAGAGAGATCAGCTGGATCTTATCCTCATCAGCCAATACATTCAGATGGGTGACCGGGTTCTGCCAGCTGTCAATGATGCGCTGGGCGATCACGTCCTCCAGCTCCTTCTGGATGCACCGGCGCAGGTTCCGGGCACCGTAGGCGGCGGAGTAGGACTTTTTGACCAGATAGCTGAGCAGGCTCTCGTCCCAGGTGAGGGTGATGTGCTTCTCAGCCAGGGAGTCCTTCAATTCCTGAAGCATGAGCGCTGCAATATCCTTGAAGTTGTCCTCGGTGAGCTGGTGGAAGTAGACGATCTCGTCCACGCGGTTAATAAACTCGGGCCGCAGGAAGTCCTGCAGGGCCTTCATGGCCCGCTCCTTGCCCTGCTCCTCGGCGGTGCGGTCAAAGCCCACGCTGCCCACCTTGGAGTTGCTGCCTGCGTTGGAGGTCATGACGATGACGGTGTTCTCAAAGTTCACCTTGCGGCCGTGGGCGTCGGTGATATGGCCATCGTCCAGAATCTGCAGGAGAATATTGAGTACATCGGGGTGGGCCTTCTCGATCTCATCAAAGAGGACCACGGAGTAGGGTTTTCTCCGAATCTTCTCGGTGAGCTGGCCCGCCTCGTCATAGCCCACATAGCCCGGGGGAGAGCCGATGATGCGGGAGACGGCGTACTTCTCCATAAACTCGGACATATCCAGACGGATGAGAGATTCCGGGGCGTGGAACAGGTCCTGGGCCAGCTGCTTGACCAGCTCGGTCTTACCCACGCCGGTGGAGCCCACGAAGATAAAGGATACCGGCTTATGCTTGGGGCTGATGCCCACACGACCACGGCGGATGGCGGCGGCGACTGCCTTTACCGCCTCGTCCTGGCCGATGATGTGCTTTTTCAGGCGCTCCTCCAGCTTGGAGAGCTGTTCATACTCTTGCTCCCGGATCTGGCTGGCGGGGATGTTGGTCCAAAGCTCGATCACGTTGGCCAGATGTTCCACTTCCAGAGCGGGCACCGACTGGGCCTCCAGCTGGTGCTGCTCGGCCTCCAGGCGCAGCTCCTGGCTGCGGATATTGGCCAGACGGGCATAGGCCTCCTCGGTGTCGGCGGCCATCATGACCTCTTTTTCCTTGTTCAGGTCGGCCAGCTCCTTGGTGATAGCGGCCTGACGGGCCAGGGTGGTGTTTTTCAGGTTGACGTTGGAACAGGCCTCGTCGATGAGGTCGATGGCCTTGTCAGGCAGATAGCGGTCGGTGATGTACCGCTCACTCATGGTCACCGCCAGACGGCACATCTCCGGGGAGATGGACACCTGGTGGTAGGCCTCATAGTAGGGGGCGATGCCCTCAATGATCTTGACGCTCTCCTCGATGGAGGGCTCCTCCACAATGACGGGCTGGAAGCGGCGCTCCAGGGCGGTGTCCTTCTCGATGTGCTTGCGGTACTCGTTGAGGGTGGTGGCGCCAATGACCTGGAGCTCCCCCCGGGAGAGGGCGGGTTTCAGGATGTTGGCGGCGTTCATGCTGCCCTCGGCATCGCCGGCGCCCACAATGTTGTGGACCTCGTCGATGACCAGGATGATATTGCCCAGCTTGCGGATCTCCTCAATGAGGCCCTTCATGCGGCTCTCAAACTGGCCGCGGAACTGGGTGCCCGCCACCAGGGCGGTGAGGTCCAGAAGATAGACCTCCTTGTCCAGCAGCTTGTAGGGCACCTGACCCTTGGCGATTTTCATGGCCAGACCCTCGGCAATGGCGGTCTTGCCCACGCCGGGCTCGCCGATGAGACAGGGGTTATTCTTCTGACGGCGGTTGAGGATCTGGATGACGCGCTCCAGCTCCCGGTCCCGGCCGATGAGTTTGTCCAGCTTGCCCTCCTGGGCCTTCTTGGTCAGAGAGATGCAGTAATTCTCCAAAAATTTCCGCTTAGCGGGGCGCTCCCCCTTGGGGTTGGGCGCGGATTTCTCGCTGCGGGGAGTCTCTCCGGCGGCGGGGGCGTTGCCGTTGCCGCCAAAGAGCTGGTTGAGGAAGGGGAAGGTGGCGGTGCGGCCGTCGTCCTCGCCGTCGCTGTCCCCGTCGGGCTGGGGCATCAGGCCTTCCATACCCTCGGCGCCGCCGAAGGCGGACATCATCTCATTGGTGAGGTTGTCAAGCTCCTCGTCGGTAATGCCCATTTTCTTCATCATGTCGTCGATGGGCTTGATGCCAAGCTCCCGGGCACATTTCAGGCACAGACCCTCATTTTTGGTCTGTCCGCCCTCCAGCTTGGTAATAAAAATAACCGCTACGTTTTTATTGCAGCGGCTGCATAAAGTAGGCTGCATATATTGCGCTCCTTTCCGGAGTGAACGTGTTACGCTCCAAGTTACGGGGTATCATACACCACAATTATGAACTGGTCATGAATTACAGAAAGCTGGCCATCAGGGCAAAGGGATTGGTGGTGCAGAAGAAGTGGAGCAGCATGGTGCCGTCCACCGCCTCCTGGGGGATCATGCTGCGCAGCAGCCAGCAGGCGATAAACAGCAGGGCGGCTCCCTTGATGAAACCCATGCCCGCGCCCGCCCAGTGGTTGAGGGTGGACAGTACCGGCAGCTTGAAGGCCAGATTCAGAGCCTGGCTGAGGAAGTGCCAGGCCACCAGCACCAGGACAAAGCAGATGATAAACAGCACGCCCTGGGCGATTTGCAGGGCAATGTATCCGGCAATGGACTCCACCACATTGGAGGTCACCGCCAGCACGCCCTGGCTCACCGCGCCGTGAATGGCGTCCGAGAAATACTGTACCAGAGCGGAGTCGCCCACCAGCTCCAGGATCTGCTCCAGGGAGAAGTCGTCACCCAGGCCGTCCAGGCCGGAGCTGTCCGAAGAGGAAGTGCTTCCCTCGGGCAGGGTCACGCCCTGCTCCTGGAGGCTTTCCTCCAGAGCGGAGTTGATGTTGAGTTCAATAGCGGGGCGGACCATCTGGCTGACCGGCTCTGCCAGAGCGTCAGAGAGAACGGAGGCCCCGATAAAAGCCACGAACACAGCCAGAAAGCCGCACAGGGTCAGGACAAAGCCCTTGCGGTAGCCTTGAAATACAGTAACGGCCAGGACAACGGCAAGGATCAGGTCAAAGAAAAGATAGCTCATGGGAATCTCCTTATTTCCCCACGTGGGGGGCGCTTCTTAGTTGGGCAGGTACAGCCAAGCCTGCTGGGCATTGGCCAGCACGGCGGCCCCGGAGGAGGACAGCGCCGTATACCGGGCGTTTTGCGTATGCTCCAGAATACTATATGTTGTCATATCAGAGGTGTAGATGGTGAGGGTATCGCCGGTGAGCAGGGAGAAATACCGCCCTGCCGCGTCAAAGGAGAGCACGGAGGAGGTGAGAGACTGAGTGGCGATCTCCTCCCCATTGGAATCCACGGTAACGATCTGGTTGGCCGAGCCCGCCCGGTAGCGGCCCAGCAGCAGCACGGCAAAGCCGTCGCCGCCCAGGTCACAGCCCTTTAGATAGTTGCCGCCCAGAGAGTAGGTGGCGGTCTCCTTTCCGTTGGGGGAGACAATGACCACCTCGTCCTCGCCCAGCACCCACAGGGCTCCGTTCTCGTAGTCCAGGTCCAGGGGAACCAGGTTGCCCAGAGAGACCACCGCAGAGGGATCCTTCTGGTCCACGGGGTAGAAGCGGACCTGGCTTTCATAGGAGCCGCCCGACTGCCCCAAGGTTAGAATGGCCACTGTTTTGCAGTCGGGGGAGAGAACGGCGTCCATGATAAAGGTGCTGGAGAGATTGATCTGAATGACCGTCTTGTCGAAGGTACTGTTGTACACCGTGACGCTGCCCTTATAGCCGCTCTGCTGGGCGGTGACAGCCAGCCAGCCCGCCTCGTTGACCCGGGCGGAGAGCAGGCTGTTTCCGTCGTCCAGAGTGAGGCGGAAGGCCTCCTGGGTGTTGCGGAAGACAAACAGGTTCTGACCGCCCACATCGTAGGCCACGCCGGTGGCTCCGGCGGTGGAGAGGGTGGGGGGCTCCAGGGTGAGTACCTCTTGGGCGTAGGTCTCGCCCGAGAAGGAGTAGTAGCGCACACCGGAGGTGGAGGAGAGCAGGATGCCGTCCTCCAGATAGGCGAAGGTGGCCTGGTCTCCTCCCGCGTGGGAGAAGGGGGTGGCCTCGCCGGTGTCGCTGGTTTTCAGGTCCCGGTATTCAAACCAGCGCTTCAGAGCGTCCAGATTGAATTTGTCCCGGTTGGCCACCAGAAATACCGCCCCGATGAGCAGGGCGGCTGTGACCAGAAGGGCCAGCACACGAACCAAGATATTCGGCTTTTTGGGTTTCGATTCCATCTCGCTCATAGAAAACCCTTTCTTGTTGGGGTGGAGACAGGACAGCGGTTACAGCACGTCCTCGTCGTACCACAGCTTTGTCATGTACAGTCCTCCGGGGGGTACGGTGGGTCCGGCCAGCGTGCGGTTGCCCGACTCCAGAATGGCCGGGATGTCCTGAGGGGACAGCTTGCCCTCGGCGGCGTAGACGATGGTGCCGGTCATAGCCCGGACCATGTTGTAGAGAAAGCCGTTGGCGCACACCTTGCACTCGATGAGCTGGTCGTGCCGCGTCACGTCAAAGTAGTACACAGTGCGCACGGTGGTGCGGGTCTCCGTGCCCACCGACCGCACCGCCCGGAAGTCGTGGGTACCCACAAACTGGTCGGCCGCCTGCTGCATGATCTTCTCGTCCAGGTACTTGGGGTAAAACCAGGCCCGGTCCACATAGAAGGGGTTGCCCAGGCGGGAGTTATAGATGCGGTAGGTGTACTCCTTGCGGTGGCAGGAGCCGATGGCGTTGAACTCCATGGGCACCTCCGTGGCTTTCACCACCACGATATCCCGGGGCAGGCGGGTGTTCACCGCCAAGGGGATGCGGTCGCAGGGGATGGTGGAGGTGGTGCGGAAGTTGGCGATATATACCTCGGCGTGGACCCCGGCGTCGGTGCGGCCGGCGCCGGTACACTTTACCGGGTGGCACACTACGGTAGACAGGGCCTTTTCCAGAGTTTCCGCCACAGAAATAGCGTTTTTCTGCACCTGCCAGCCGTGGTAGGCGGTGCCGTTGTACATCAGTTTCAGGGCAATATTTCGTTCCATTGAATCACCAAACAAGTGAGATTTTAAAGGCCCATACGACCCAGCACGCCCACCAGCACGGTGAGCACCACAAACAGCGCCAGCACAAAATAGTCCCGGCCCACGTAGTGGAGCTGACGCAGACGGGTACGGCCCTCGCCGCCGTGGTAGCAGCGGCACTCCATGGCCACCGCCAGCTCGTCGGCACGGCGGAAGGCGGAAATAAACAGAGGCACCAGCAGGGGAATGAGAGCCTTGGCCCGCTGGATGAGATTGCCGCTTTCAAAGTCGGCACCCCTGGCACGCTGGGCGGACATGATCTTGTCGGTCTCCTCAATGAGGGTGGGGATAAAGCGCAGGGCAATGGACATGATCATGGCCAGCTCATGCACCGGCACCTTGATCTTCTTCAGCGGTCCCAGCAGAGATTCCAGGGCGTCGGTAAGAAGAATGGGGGAGGTGGTGTAGGTGAGCAGGAAAGTGCCCGCAATGAGCATCAGAATACGCACCACCATGAAAAATGCGTTGAACACACCCTCCAGCGTGATGGTCAAAATCCAAACTTTGGCCAGCACGTGATCACCGGGTGTATAAAACAGGTTCAAAATTGCGGTAAACACCACAATGAACACCACAGGCTTCAGTCCGCGGACAATGAATTTCAGAGGCACCTTGGAGATGGCGATGGACACCGCCAGCAGCAGGAACATGATGCCGTAGGTAAGAAAGCTCTTGGCCAGGAACAGGGCCACGATATACAGCACCACCGCCAGCAGCTTGGTGCGGGGGTCCAGCTTGTGGACAAAGGAGTGGCCGGGGAAGTACTGGCCCAGGGTAATGTCTTTCAGTGCCATTTACTTCACCGCCTTTCCCAGCTTGGCCAGAATGGCCTGTCTGGCCTGGTCAATGGTGTACACCGACGGGTCGATGTCCACGCCCATCTGGCGCAGGCGGTGGAACACCCGGGTCATCTGAGGCACGCCCAGACCCATGGCCTCCAGCTCATCTCCGTGGGCAAAGACCTCCCGGGGTGCACCCTGGAAGGGGATCTTTCCGTCGTTGACCACCACCAGGCGGTCCACCGACCGGGCCACCTCCTCCATGGAGTGGGACACCAGGATAATGGTGGCGTTCTGAGCCTTGTGGTAGTCCCGGATGTTGCCCAGAATGGACTCCACGCCCACCGGGTCCAGTCCGGCGGTGGGCTCGTCCAGAATGAGCACCTTGGGCTCCATGGCGATGACGCCCGCAATGGCCACCCGGCGCTTCTGGCCGCCGGAGAGCTCAAAGGGGGACTTGTCCAGCTGGTCGTCCCGCAGGCCAACAAAGTAGGCCGCCGAGCGCACCCGCCGGTCGATCTCCTTCTCGTCCAGGCCCATGTTTGTGGGGCCAAAGGCGATGTCTTTATATACCGTCTCCTCAAACAGCTGATACTCCGGATACTGGAACACCAGACCTACCTGAAACCGGGTCATCCGGGTGCGCTTGGGATCGGACCAGATGTCCTCCCCCTGAAAGAGCACCTGGCCGGAGGTGGGTTTCAGCAGGCCGTTGAGGTGCTGAATGAGGGTGGATTTTCCCGAGCCGGTGTGGCCGATGATGCCCAGGTACTCCCCCTTATAGGTGGAAAAGTCCACATCCAGCAGGGCGGAGCGCTCAAAGGGAGTGCCCGCCGAGTAGGTGTGGGTGAGATGTTTTGTTTCGATGATCGCTTCCATTGTGGTACCATCCTTATGGCAGAGTGGTGCATGTCCCGCTGGGATCACGCCCGAAAGAGAAAACGCGGTACTTACGGTTCGTCAGAGTGTTTGTCCAGTTTTTCCAACTGGGTTTGGAGATAATAGGTCTGCATCTCCAGCCGTTTGACCCGCTGTTTCAGGGAGACCAGACACACGGCCACCCATGCGGCGGCCAGAGCAACCAGACCCCACAGTACGGTGAGAGAGCTTTCTTCAAAAATGGGCACGATTAGTTTGGGAAGAAAGAAAACGACGAAAAACGTGGCGATGCCCGCAAAGACCCGGGCGCTTCCTTCTGAATTGCTCATAGCGAAGTCTCCCTTCTGTGAGTCTGGTTTTCTCTTGTTAAGTTTTCAGCAGCTGATAGAGAGCCTGGGCACACTCCTCATCGCTCAGAGCGTCCAGAGGCAGGTCCAGCCCATCCTGGCGCAGCTGCCAGAGAAGCTCCGTGGTGTCGGGGACGGTGAGGCCTACTGCCTTGAGTCCCTCCACGTCCTGAAAGACCTCCTTGGGGGTGCCGTCGGCAATGACCTTGCCCTTGGCCATGACCACCAGGCGGTCGGCCTGGGCGGCCTCGTCCATGTGGTGGGTGATAAGGACCACCGTGACACCGCGCTCCCGGTTCAGGGTCTTGATGGTGCGCAGCACGTCGGCACGGCCGATGGGGTCCAGCATGGCGGTGGGCTCATCCAGCACGATGCACCGGGGCTGCATGGCGATGACGCCCGCGATGGCAATGCGCTGCTTCTGGCCGCCGGAGAGAAGGTGGGGGGCGTGCTCCCGGTATTCATACATACCTACGGCCTTCAGGGCGTCATCCACCCGGCGGCGGATCTCGTCGGAGGGAACGCCTAAATTTTCCGGGGCAAAGGCCACATCCTCCTCCACCACGTTGGCTACGATCTGGTTGTCCGGGTTCTGGAATACCATGCCCACGGTGCGCCGGATATCCAGCAGCAGCTGGTCCTCGCTGGTGTCCATGCCGCTGACGTACACCTTGCCCCCGGTGGGCAGCAGGATGGCGTTCATATGCTTGGCCAGGGTGGACTTTCCGCTGCCATTGTGGCCCAGAACGGCCACAAAGGAGCCTTTCTCAATATCCAGACTGACGCCGCCCAGCACAATGGGGGCCACTCCTTCAGCGGTGACGTAGGAGAAGCGCACATCCTGGGCGGAAATGATGGGTTCGCTCATAGCAATACCTCACTTGTGAGATCAAGGATGGAATCTTACTTGCTCCAGCGGCCGGTGGCGCCGCAGGGCAGCACCAGGCCCGTCTGGGTGACAGGCAGGCCCAGCTCGTCGCTGACGGTGTGGCCGCCGAATTTTTTGGAGACCACGGTCTCCAGAATGTAGGTGACCACGCTGGGAGCCAGGCCGGTGGTGTAGGAATTGAGGATAATGAACAGGGGATCATCGGAGAGTACCCCGCTCACCAGCTCCACAAAGGGGTAGAGGTTCTCCTCCAGCTTCCACACCTCGCCGGTGGGACCCCGGCCGTAAGAGGGGGGGTCCATGATGATGGCGTCATACTTCCGGCCCCGACGGATCTCCCGCTCTACAAACTTGCCGCAGTCGTCCACGATCCAGCGGATGGGGGCGTCCTCCAGCCCGGAGCTCTTGGCGTTTTCCCGGGCCCACTGGACCATGCCCTTGGCCGCGTCCACGTGGCACACCTTGGCGCCCGCCGCCGCGCAGGCCACGGTGGCTCCGCCGGTGTAAGCAAACAGGTTCAGCACGCTGATGGGACGGCCCGCTTTCTGAATTTGCTCCCGGGCCCAGTCCCAGTTGGCCGCCTGCTCCGGAAACAGGCCAGTGTGCTTGAAGTTCATGGGCTTAATATTAAAGGTAAGGTCCCGGTAGGACACGGTCCAGCGCTGGGGCATGGACTTGTTCTGCCACTGGCCGCCTCCGGTGGAGGAGCGGGCATACCGCCCGGCATTCACCTTCCAGCCGCGGTGGGTGCGGGGCGTGTTCCAGATGGCCTGAGGATCGGGCCGCACCAGCAGCTGCTCCCCCCAGCGCTCCAGCTTTTCGCCGCGCCCGCAGTCAATGAGCTCATAGTCCTTCCATTGGTCGGAAACCCACATAAAGTTACCCCTCTCGTTTCATTTAAAACTAATATAGTATACCATCCCGAATTTGGGCCGTCAATGAAAAGCAACGGGCAAAAGGACAGAAAGAATTGTAATTCTTTTGGAAGTGTGGTAGAATAACACGGAAACTGACAAAACGCCCCGGATTTTGGGGCAGAGACGAGGTGCCCCATGGATCATCCCTTCCGAAGTGCCGCCGTAGGCGGATTTAACCGCCAGGACGTGCTGGATTATTTGGAAAAGACCGCCGCGGAGAATGCGCAGAAGCAGCAGGAGCTGGAAAAGCAGCTGGAACAGCAGAAGCAGGAACTGGAGCAGCTGCGCCGCCGCTCCGGCGAGCTGGAGGAGCGGGAGGCCATCTTCAGCCGGGAGCGGGAAAGCATGTCCCGGGAGCTGGAGCAGACCAAGGGGGTGCTTCAGGACATCCGGCAGCGGGAAAAGGCCCAGAGTGAGGAGCTGACCCAGCTGCGCCAGGAACGGGACCGTCTGCGTGCCCGGGTGGCTGCACTGGAGCCCGATGCCGCCGCCTATGCGGCGGTGAAGGACCGCACCGCGGGCATGGAGCTGCAGGCCCACTGCCGGGCTCACGCGGTGCAGGAGCAGGCCGATCAGCAGGCCCGCCAGGTCCGCCGGCAGATGGAGCAGTGGCTGCGCCAGGTGCAGCAGGAGTATGAGCAGCTGCGCAGCCAGGTGGAATCCACCGTCTCCCACGCCGCCGATGAGCTGAGCAAAGCGGGCCGGTGCTTGGACCAGCTTAACCAGATGCTCGGGGAGCAGGAGGTGGCTCTGGAAGCCGTATCCCAGGAGTATTTGGACAGCGACCCGGAGAAGGTACCCGCCCCGGTGCCCCTGGAAGAAGCTTAAGAGTCGAAAGTTGTGCATAAGAGACAGGATATACAGTGATACCTGTGCTGTTTCTGTACGAAAGCCCCATTGACGAACGTGCGGGGCTGTCATAAAATAAGGAAAATGATTTATCCGGATGAAGTGCGAAAGGAAAGGAGTGCGTGATCATGATGATGCAGTGCTATGCAGCTCGATATCAGTGCATGTCCCACGCTGCTCCCCAGCGTGAGGCTGGTTCCTTTGCGCGCTTTTTCCTGAATCACGCCATGATGGACACCATTCTGCTGGTGTCCATTTTTGCTATTTTGCTGGGTGTAACCGTACTGCTCAGCACTCGAATTATTCTGGCCGCCCTGCTGGCGGTATTGGTCATTCTGGGCGTGATGGTTCAGCGAACGCAGCTTTCTCCACCATCAGGTGGGGTGTAACGGGTTAAAAAGCGGCTGCGTTCCCAGGAACGAAGCCGCTTTTTATATATCATACGCAATATGAAATCCAACTGTAAGGAGAGATTGTTATGAAAAAGTTTCTTGCCTTCACCATGGCGGCAGCGATGACGCTGTCTCTGGCTGCCTGCGGCGGCGGTTCCAGTTCCGGCTCCAATACCAGCGCTGACGGCTCCGGCAGCGCCGCGTTCAAGCTGGGCGGCACCGGCCCCCTGACCGGCGACGCCTCCATCTACGGCCTGGCTGCCCAGCGCGGCGCTCAGATCGCTGTGGATGAGATCAACGCCGAGGGCGGCGCTATCCAGTTCGAGCTGAAGTACGAGGACGACGTCAACGACCCTGAGAAGGCTGTCAACGCCTACAACGCACTGAAGGAGTGGGGCATGCAGATCTCCCTGGGCTCCGTTACCACCCAGCCCTGTATCGCTACCTCCAGCTACAACTTTGCCGACAGCATCTTTGCTCTGACCCCCTCCGCCTCCTCCCCCGACGTCATCTCCGGCAAGGATAACGTCTATCAGATGTGCTTCTCCGACCCCAACCAGGGCACCGCTTCCGCCAAATACATCTCCGAGCAGAAGCTGGGCGAGAAGGTCTTTATCATCTGGAAGAGCGACGACAACTACTCCACCGGCATCAAGGATAAGTTTGTGGCTGAGGCTGAGACTCTTGGCCTGAACGTAGTGGGCAATGCGACCTTCACCGCGGACAGCAAGAACGATTTTACCGTGCAGCTGACCCAGGCCAAGCAGGCCGGGGCCGACCTGCTGTTCCTGCCCATCTACTATGATGCTGCTTCCCTGATCCTGACCCAGGCCAACGCCATGGGCTATGCCCCCAAGTTCTTCGGCGTGGACGGCATGGACGGTATCCTGACCCAGGCGAATTTTGATACCTCCCTGGCCGAGGGCGTCATGCTGCTGACCCCCTTCAACGCCGATGACGAGGATGAGGCCACCCAGCACTTTGTCAAGGCTTATCAGGAGAAGTACAACGAGACTCCCATCCAGTTTGCCGCTGACGCCTACGACTGCGTCTACGCCTACAAGCAGGCTCTGGAGACTGCTGGCTGCACCCCCGATATGAGCGCGGCTGATATCAATGCCAAGCTGAAGGAGACCTTCCCCACCATCACCTTCACCGGCCTGACCGGCGACGGCGCGGGCATCACCTGGGATTCCACTGGTGCGGTGTCCAAGAGCCCCAAGGGCATGGTCATCAGGGACGGCGCTTACGTCGGCATGGACTAAGCCCAGTCAAAACGTAAAGCGATCCCCAGGGGGCTGCGCGGCAGCCCCCTGGGATACCCATTTCTGAAGTGAGAAGGGGACGCATGGGAAAGGGGCCGGAAGGGCCCGGCAATTTTCCCATGCGCCCAAAAAGAGAGAAAAGGTGAGTGAATTATGGATTTCTTGACCCTGTTGGATTATCTGATCCGAGGGCTGAGTCTGGGCAGCATCTATGCCATCATCGCCCTGGGCTACACCATGGTGTATGGCATTGCAAAAATGCTCAACTTTGCCCACGGAGACGTGATCATGGTAGGCGCCTACGCCTGCTTCTTTACGGTGACGGGCATGAGCCCCATGTTTGAGGAGGGCAGCGTGGCTGCCATGGTGGTTCCCGCCCTGGCTGGCGTGGTGCTGTCCATGGTAGTGTGTACCGCCCTGGGCGTGGTCATTGAGGGGCTGGCCTACAAGCCCCTGCGTCAGGCGCCCTCCCTGGCCGTGCTGATTACCGCCATCGGCGTGAGCTACTTTTTGCAGAACGCCGCCCTGCTGCTTTGGTCCTCCAGCCCCAAGATCTTCTCCCCCATTGTAGGCAGCGGACAGCTCCAGGTAGGCCCGCTGAACATCTCCTACGTGACTTTGGTGACCATTGTGGCCTGTATCGTGATCATGGTGTGCCTGACCCTGTTCACCGGCAAGACCAAGATGGGCAAGGCCATGCGCGCCGTGTCTGAGGACAAGGGCGCGGCTCAGCTCATGGGCATCAACGTCAACCGCACCATCTCCATGACCTTTGCCATTGGTTCCGCTCTGGCGGCCATTGCCGGCGTGCTGCTGTGCTCCGCCTATCCCACCCTGACCCCCACCACCGGTTCCATGCCTGGTATCAAGGCCTTCACCGCGGCCGTCTTCGGCGGCATCGGCTCCATCCCCGGCGCTCTGCTGGGCGGTCTGCTGCTGGGCATCATCGAGATCTTTGCCAGCGCCTATATCTCCACCCAGCTGTCCACCGCCGTGGTGTTCGGTGTGCTGATCGTGGTGCTGCTGGTCAAGCCCGCTGGTCTGCTGGGCAAGACCGTGCGCGAGAAAGTGTGAGGTGGTAGGAATGATTCGACTTGCGAATATGAACAAGACCACCCGGTCCAGCCTGTTTACCTATGCTCTGGTCATTGTGGCCTTCCTGATCATCCAGGTGCTGCGGGGTACCGTTGGCATCGGCTCTGTGCTGGAGGGACAGCTGATCCCCATCTGTGCCTACGTCACCATGGCTCTGGCCCTGAACCTGGTGGTTGGCGTGTCCGGCGAGCTGAGCCTGGGCCACGCCGGATTTATGAGCATCGGTGCCTTTATGGGCTGCTCCGCTGCCAGCGCTCTGGCAGGTGTGATTCCCTTTACTCCCCTGCGCCTGGCCGTGGCCATGCTGGTGGGCGCCGCCCTGGCCGGTTTCTTCGGCTTCCTTATCGGTATCCCCGTGCTGCGCCTCAACGGCGACTATCTGGCTATTGTTACCCTGGCCTTCGGCGAGATCATCAAGAGCCTGCTGACCAACGTCTATCTGGGTGTGGATAAGGACGGCTTCCAGTTCAGCTTCCTCAGCGATAAGAACACCCTGGGCGAGGGCGGCATCCAGCTCATTAAGGGTCCCATGGGCGTGATGAACACCGCCCGGATTTCCTCCTTTATTGCTGGTTTTATCCTGGTGATGATCACCCTGATCATTATTTTCAATCTGGTCAACAGCCGCACCGGCCGGGCCATCATGGCCGCCCGGGACAACCGCATCGCTGCCGAGAGCGTGGGCATCAGCGTGACCAAGTACAAGATGATTGCCTTTGTTACCTCTGCTGCTCTGGCCGGTGCCGCCGGTACTCTGTATGGATGCAGCCAGGTTACCTTCACCGCCACCAAGTTTGACTTCAACACCTCCATCCTGATCCTGGTGTTCGTGGTTCTGGGTGGTCTGGGCAATATGTGGGGCTCGGTGATCGCTGCCGCCGCGCTGACCATCCTGCCCGAGGCCCTGCGCCAGTTTGCTGACTACCGCATGCTGGTGTACGCCATCGTCCTCATTCTGGTCATGCTGGCCACCAATAACCCCAGTATTCAGGGCTTCTTTGCCCGGCTGCGCAGCCGCGCGGCGGAGAAGAAAGGAGGGGCACAATGAGCCGAATTCCCAAAGAGCCGGTGAAGCTTGTAGAGGTGCCCAGCACCAACAAGATTCCCGAGCGTGATATTGATAAAAGCCCCATTCTGGAGTGCCGCCACCTGGGCATCGACTTTGGCGGTTTGGCCGCGGTAAAGGACTTCAACATGGCCATCGGCCGCACCGAGATTGCCGGCCTCATCGGCCCCAACGGCGCGGGCAAGACAACCGTCTTCAACCTGCTCACCAAGGTGTACCAGCCCACCCGTGGCACCATCCTGGTGGACGGTGTGGACACCCACAACATGAATACCGTCCAGGTGAACAAGGCGGGCATCGCCCGTACCTTCCAGAATATCCGCCTGTTTGACAACCTCACCGTGGAGGACAACGTAAAGCTGGGCCTTCATAACCACATCAACTACGGGATGTGGAGCGGCATCTTCCGTCTGCCCAACTACTGGAAAGAGGAGAAGGTGGCCCACGACCGGGCCATGGAGCTGCTGTCCATCTTTGATATGGGCTATCTGGCCAAGTACAAGGCGGGCTCCCTGCCCTACGGCGCCCAGCGCCGCCTGGAGATCGTCCGCGCCCTGGCCACCAACCCCAGCCTGCTGCTGCTGGACGAGCCGGCGGCCGGCATGAACCCCTCTGAGACGGCGGAGCTGATGGAGAACATCGTCAAGATCCGGGACACCTTCGGCATCGCCATCCTGCTCATCGAGCACGATATGAACCTGGTCATGGGCATCTGTGAGGGTATCGCGGTACTCAACTTCGGCCAGATCATCGCCAAGGGCACCCCTGACGAGATCAAGAACGACCCGGTGGTCATTGAGGCCTACCTGGGCAAGCAGAAGGAGGCGTGATCCATGGAGACCATTTTGAAAGTTGAGGGGATCAACGTCTACTACGGCGCCATCCACGCCATCAAGGACATCTCCTTTGAGGTAAATCAGGGGGAGATCGTCACCCTGATCGGCGCCAACGGCGCGGGCAAGACCACCACCTTGCAGACCATTTCCGGCCTGCTGCATACCCGCACCGGAAGCATTACCTTCCAGGGCCAGAACATCACCAACATCCGGGCGGACAAGCTGGTCTCCCGGGGCCTGGCTCAGGTTCCCGAGGGACGGCGGGTCTTTTTGCAGATGTCGGTGCAGGAGAACCTGGAGATGGGAGCCTACCAGCCTCAGGCCGGAGTGCCCAAGGATCTGGAGATGGTCTTTGAGCTGTTCCCCCGGCTGAAGGAGCGGCGCAACCAGGTGGCGGGCACCCTGTCCGGCGGCGAGCAGCAGATGCTGGCCATGGGCCGGGCTATGATGTCCCACCCCAAGCTGCTGATGCTGGACGAGCCCTCCATGGGCCTTGCCCCCCTGCTGGTGGAGCAGATCTTTGAGATCATCAAGAACCTGAATAAGCAGGGCTCCACCATTCTGCTGGTGGAGCAGAACGCCCAGATGGCTCTGTCCGTGGCTCACCGCGGCTATGTACTGGAGACGGGAAAGATCGTCACCACCGGTACCGGCGAGGAGCTCATCCGCAGCCCCGAGATCAAAAAAGCCTATCTGGGCGGCTAAGCCCAGCTGCGCGTCAAAAAGAGGAAAATCACCTCTTTTTGACGCGTTTTTTCATTGTAATTTTCAGCCTGTGCGTATACACTAAAGAAAAAACAAAAGGGGGCGCTTTTTATGCTTGAGGAGTGGAAATTTGACTGGAAAAAGTTGGACGAGGCGGAGTGCAAAGTCCGTCTGAAGGCCCGGCGGCTGGATCTGGCCGGTTTGCAGCAGCCCATCAAGGGGGCGGGCCTGCCGGTGATCGTGCTCATCGAGGGCTGGGGGGCCTCCGGCAAGGGCAGCATGATCCGCTCCCTCATCCGGGAGCTGGACCCTCGGGGGTTTCTGGTGCGCAGCGTGACCATGCCCACCCAGGAGGAGCGGCGCTGGCCCTTCCTCAAGCGCCACTTTGAGGCTATTCCGGAGCAGGGGAAAATTTTATTACTGGACTCCGGGTGGATGGACGAGACGGTGCGGGAGCGGCTGCGGGGCGACCTGTCCGACGGGGAGTACCAGCGGCGGCTGGAGAGTGTGAACCTCTTTGAACGGCAGCTGGCGGCAGGAGGCTACCTGCTGGTGAAGCTGTTTCTGCACATCGAGCAGGACACCCAGCGCAAGCGCCTGGAGAAGCTGGAAAAGCACAAGGACACCGCCTGGCGGGCGGGGGAGAACGACTGGCGGCAGAACAAGAACTACCGCCGCACCCAGGAGGCCTTTGACGACTTCATGCAGGCCACCCACACCGACTGGGCTCCCTGGAAGGTGATCGACGCCACCTCCGGTCCCTGGGCCCAGCTGGCGGCGGCCGACTGGCTGTACCAGCAGATTACCGCCGCCCTGCGCTGTCCGCCCACAGCGGAGCCGCCGGTGCACCGCTGGCCTCTGGTGGACATCCAGTCCCTGGAGAAGGTGAAGCTGGACAAGTCGCTGGATAAGGAGAAGTACCAGCGGGAGCTGGAGGCATGCCGGGAGAAGCTGGAGGACCTGCACAACCAGCTCTACCGCAAGAAGATTCCCGTGGTCATCGCCTACGAGGGATGGGACGCCGCCGGAAAGGGGGGCAACATCAAGCGCTTGGCCTCCGCCCTGGACCCCCGGGGCTATGAAGTGGTGCCCATCGCCAGCCCAACCCCGGATGAAAAGCACCGCCATTATCTCTGGCGCTTCTGGCGCAAGCTGCCCAAGACGGGCCACATCGCCATCTTTGACCGCAGCTGGTACGGCCGAGTGATGGTGGAGCGTCTGGAGGGTTTTTGTACGATTGAGGACTGGCAGCGGGCCTATGATGAGATCAATGAGTTTGAGCGGGAGCTCACCGACGCAGGCGCGGTGGTGCTGAAGTTCTGGGTGCAGATCGACAAGGACACCCAGCTCCAGCGCTTCCAGGCCCGGGAGAACACCCCGGAGAAGCGCTGGAAGATCACCGATGAGGACTGGCGCAACCGGGAGAAGTGGGATGCCTATCAGGTGGCGGTCAACGAGATGCTTGCCCGCACCAACACGGAGAATGCCCCCTGGCATATCCTGGAGTCGGTGGACAAGCGCTACGCCCGCATCAAAGCGATGAAAATCGTCATCCACGCTCTGGAGCAGGCCCTGGACTAGAGAGGCATAAAAAATTGCCGCCCATATGGGCGGCAATTTTTTGCGGTTAAAATACGCTGAGGTAGAGCTTGCGGCTCAGGTCCTCCAGTACGTGGATTCCAGCCAGGCTGTTGCCCTTGTCATCCAGGCCGGGGGAGTAGATGCCGATACCCATACGGGTGGGGGAGACGGCCATAATGCCGCCGCCAACACCGCTCTTGGCGGGCAGTCCCACCTTGATGGCAAAGTCGCCCGCGCCGTTGTACATGCCGCAGGTCATGAGGATGGCATTGACATAGTGGGCGTAGCGGCTGGAGAACACACGCTCCTCCGACACCGGGCGGCGGCCCCGGTTGGCAAAGACGAAGGCGATGTTGGCAAGGTCCTTGCAGTTTACCAGGATGGAGCAGGCCTTGAAGTAGCAGTCCAGCACCTCCTCCACGTCATCCTGGATAAGGCCATGGCTCTTGAGCAGGAAGGCCAGGGCACGGTTGCGGCTGCCGGTACGCTTCTCCGACTCATAGACGGCCTGGCTGATGTCGATGTCCGGGTTGCCCGCTACCTTCCGGGTCAGTTCCAGCAGACGCTGAAAGCGCGTTTCATAGGTCTCACCCTTGATAAGGGTGCACAGCAGAATGGCGCCCATATTGACCATGGGGTTAAGATGCTCGCTGAGCAGGGCCTGGTCGGTGTAGTTGATGGCGTCAAAAGGCTTTCCCGTGGCCTCCACACCCACGTGGGCGCGGACCATCTCCTCCCCGTAGTCCATCAGAGCCAGGAGTAAAAAGAGCGGCTTTACAATGCTCTGGATGGTAAACCGCTTCTGAAAGTCCCCGGCGAAGCTGGTCTTGCCGTCGCTGGAGACTACGTAGATGCCCAGGTCATCCTGGTTGGCCTTGGCAAGCTCAGGGATGTAATTGGCCAAGCGCCCTTCCTTGGTATAATGGCGATTCTCCTCGATCAGCTGCTCCAGAAGTTCGTCCATGGTAATTCCTCCTCTGATGGTATCTCTGCCTCAGGCGCAGAAAGGCCGGGCCTCCGCACAGAAGGGCAGAGAGTCCGGACCCGTGTCTTTTGTCATACAATTTGCTGACCTTATTGTAGCAGATTGTCCACAAAAAAGGAAGAGGGAACAAAGAAAATATGCAAAATCACAAAAAATGAGGGGCGGATTCTTGCGCCGTTGTGGCGGGCGCGGTATGATAAGAAAAAACAAGCGCCCTTTCCAAAGGGCGGGAAGGGAGCAAGAACATGATACGCTTTGAATGTGACTACGGGGAGGGGGCTCACCCCAAAATTCTGGAGGCCCTGACCCAGACCAATCTGGAGCAGACGGCGGGCTACGGCCTGGACCCCCACTGCGATCACGCCCGGGAACTTATCCGCCAGGCCTGCCAGGCCCCGGATGCGGCGGTGGAATTTTTGGTGGGCGGTACCCAGGCCAACGCCACCGTGATTGCCGCCATCCTGCGGCCCTACCAGGGCGCCCTGTGCGCCCAGACGGGACATATCAACGTCCACGAGACGGGAGCCATTGAGGCAAGCGGCCACAAGGTGTTGCCTCTGCCTGCCAAGGAGGGGAAAATCACCGCTCAGGAAATCCGCCGCGCCTGCCGGGACCACTGGGAGGACGCCACCCATGAGCATATCGTCCAGCCCGGTCTGGTCTATCTCTCCCAGCCCACCGAGGAGGGTACCCTCTATACCCGCTCCGAACTGGAGGACATCCGTGCGGCCTGCGATGAGTACCACCTGCCCCTGTACATCGACGGGGCCCGGTGCGGCTATGGCCTGGGTGCAGCGGAGAACGACGTGACCCTGGCCGATTTGGCCCGGCTGGCCAATGTGTTTTATATCGGCGGCACCAAGGTGGGCGCCTTGTTCGGAGAGGCGGTGGTCATCCCCGACCCGGCCATTCAGAAAGATTTCCGCTATATGATCAAGCGCATGGGCGGTATGCTGGCCAAGGGCCGGCTGCTGGGAATCCAGTTTGAGGTCCTGTTCCAGGACGGCCTCTATGAACAGTTGGGCCGCCGCACCGTGGCTCTGGCCCAGAAGCTGGCGGCAGCGTTTGGGGCAAAGGGCATCTCCATGCTCCATAAATCTCCCACCAACCAGCAGTTCCCCGTCCTGACCCAGGCCCAGCGGGATAAGCTGGGGGAGAAGTACGCCTTCTCTTTCTGGCAGAGCGTGGACGAGGACCGGGCAGCGGTGCGTTTCTGCACCAGCTGGGCCACCCGGGAGGAGGATGTGGATGCGCTGGTGGCGGACATCCAGAATCTATAATCAAAAAGCCGGAGAGCACGTCGCTCTCCGGCTTTTTGATGAAAATTAGGGCAGGTCCAAGGTGGCGATGACCTCTTTGAGCTGCTGGGCGGAGGACAGAAGGGCCTGGTGCTCCTTCTCGTCCAGAGGAATCTCCAGCACGGTTTCCACGCCGTTCTCTCCCACGATGGAGGGAACGCTCAGGCACAGGCCGTCCAGGCCGTACTGGCCCTCCAGCAGCACCGACACAGGGAGCATGGCGTGCTCGTCCTTCATCACACACTCGGCGATGCGGGAGACCGCCATGGCGATGCCGTAGTAGGTGGCACCCTTGCGCTGGATGATCTCATAGGCGCTGTCCCGCACCTCGTGGTAGATCTTGTCCCGCAGGGCGGCCTGGTCCTGGATGCCGCGCAGGGTGCAGAACTGGGCCAGATCCACGCTGGAAATGTTGGCGCTGCTCCACACGGCCAGCTCGCTGTCCCCGTGCTCGCCGATGATGGCGGCGTGGACATTGCGGCTGTCTACCCCCAACTCCTGGCTGAGCAGATACTTGAGGCGGGCAGTGTCCAGCACAGTGCCCGAGCCGATCACCCGGTGGGCAGGCAGTCCGGACAGCCGCCAGGCGGCGTAGGTGAGCACATCCACCGGATTGGACACGATCATCAGGATGCCCTTGAAATTCCGGCTGGTGAGCTGGGGAATAATGCTTTTCAAAATCGCTACGTTCTTGCCAATCAGGTCCAGGCGGGTCTCGCCGGGCTTCTGGTTGGCTCCGGCGGTGACGATGACCATGGCGCAGTCGGCCACGTCGTCGTAGTCTCCGGCGTAGATGCGCATGGAGGCAGTGTAGGGCAGACCGTGGCTCAGGTCCATGGCCTCGCCTTCCGCCTTCTCCCGGTTGGCGTCGATGAGCACCAGCTCGGAGAAAATGCCCTTCTGCATCAGACTGAAAGCGATAGAGGCTCCCACAAAACCGCAGCCGATCACCGCGGCCTTTCGTACGTTGATCATAGTATAAACGCTCCTTTCCAGTTGGCAGTAGTGTTGCCCGTTTTTCGGAGTGCCATTCGGTACTATTATCCTACAAAATTAGTAGGAAAATAACAAGAGGAAAAAGAACCAAGAAAATGGAGGCGAGAAACGAATATTTTGGAAAAACGCCGTGGGGTAACCGGGCGGGCCGTGTATAATAAAATAAAGGCGCACAGGAGGAGGTGAGGGCCATGAAGGGAGAGGAGGCGGTACGCCGTCTGGCAGCCGGGGAGCCGGATGCCCTGGATGCGGTGTCGGCGGCCTATACACCGCTTTTGAACTATGTGATTTTTGCCATTCTGGAAGATAAGCAGGAGCGGGAGGAGTGCCTGGCCGACGTGCTCCACCAGGTGTGGCAGGCACGGGAACAGTTTGACGCGAAACGGGGCAGCTTCACCACCTGGCTTACCACCCTGGCACGGAACGCGGCCCTCAACCGAAAAAGAGCACAGCGCCGCCGGGAGGCAGGGCGAGCGGAGTGGGATGAGAAGCTGCCCCACCCCGGGGACGGCCCGGAGGAGCAGCTTTTGAAAGCCGAGGAGCGGGAGCGGCTTCAGCAGGCGATCCGCAATTTGTCCCACCAGGAGCAGATATTGTTTTACCGGAAATATTACTACTTGCAGTCCACCCGGCAGATCGCCGCGGAGCTGGGTACCAGCGAGCGGGCGGTGGAGGGCAAGCTGTACCGCCTGCGCAAAAAGCTGCAGAAGGCGCTGGGAGGTGAGTTTGATGCGTGAGGAGGACAAGCTGGACGTTTTGCTGACTCAGGAGGCGGGGGAGCTGCCCCCTCCCCCGGTGGTGGATGAGGCGATCACGCCCTGGAAGCGGGCAATATACCGCATTGTCTGGGGCATCGGACTGACCACGTGTACCTTGAATGTTTGGATCGTAAAGTATCTGATGCTGGCTGTGGGTACGGTGCTGCTGTGGCTGGGGCTTCGGGCATTGCGGCGGGAGAATCGGTGCTTTACTGCCTGCTGGGTCATCAGTTTGATCCAGGCGGCATTTCAGTTTGCTGGTTTGATACTCAATGCCACCATCTGGGTTTCAGAACAGCCCCTTAGCTGGCTGTCCTATTCTGGACTGATGCTTCCGCTGATCCAGTATATCTGCCTGTGGCAGGGTATCATAGAAGTACGCCGCCGGGCGGGACAGCCGGCCGAGGCGAGAGCCGCCGGAGCGCTCATCTGGTTCTATCTGGTGTTGGCTGCATTTGCCCTGCTGAATGTCCAGGGGCTGATTGTTGTAGGAGCTCTCCTGGTGGTCTATATCCTGATCATGCGCAGCCTGAGTAAGTTTGCCCATCTGCTGGACGAGGCAGGTTATCAGGTGCAGCCTGCCCCGGTGCGGGTGTCTGACCGAAGTATCTGGATCACTTGGTTCGCTGCTCTGCTGGTGTGCATTTCGGCGGCCACCCTCCTTTTTAGCCGCTATCCCATGGAGTGGTCGCCAAGGCCGGAGGGGGAGCAGGCGGGCCTGGAGGAGATCCGCTCCCACCTGGTGGAGCTGGGGGTGCCGGAGCAGGTGGCGGACGACCTGTCAGCGGAGGACTTGTTCAGCCTGGAGGGGGCCCTGAGAGTGGAGGCGGAGGTAACTGAAGCGCCCTTTAACAATGGGAAGATGATGTACACCTCCACGGGGGTCTATTACAGCGAATATGTAGTAAAAGAGCTGAAGGTGACCAACCTGGCGGTGGAGCTTCCGGGCAGGCAGTGGAAGATCATCCACCACTTCCAGTGGCAGGTCCAGCCCAAGTACCGCACCACCGAGTGCATTGCTCTCAAGTCTGCGGCACACACAGGCGTAGAGAGTGTTCACATGGAGGGAACCGTTACCGGGCGGCTGCTCTATGACAAGGATGGAACGACCTATCTGGGGGACTACTACCGCCTGGAGGAGGAAGTGTTCACTACAAATTCTATCTTCTGGAGCCCGACAGAAAAGCACTTGTTCATGGCGCTGTTTTCTATCCCGCTGGGTGGGGAGAACTGCCGGGGCTATCTCACCTATCCCATGAGTACCGGGGAGGACAACAAGATTTTGCAGTCCTGGATGAATTATACTCACCAGGTGGGATTTTGGAACTACCCCCTGATGACGGCGGAAGAGTATGAAAAGCTTGGAATTTGGAGATCAGGAAGTTTCCAGACAGCCCAGGCCTCCATTAACTGGATCAGTGAGGAAACAGAAGAGGACCCGGCCTGAGCCGGGTCCTCTTTGTGATATCAGGGAGAAACATTACAAAATGTGAAAGGCCACCACCAATCCGGAGAACACGATGGACACCGTGGACACCAGCTTGATGAGGATGTTCAGGGAGGGACCGGAGGTGTCCTTAAAGGGGTCGCCCACCGTGTCGCCCACCACGGCGGCCTTGTGGCAGTCGGAGCCCTTGCCTCCGTGATGGCCCGCCTCGATGTACTTCTTCGCGTTGTCCCAGGCGCCGCCCGCGTTGGACATGAATACCGCCATGGCAAAGCCGGTCACCGATACGCCGCCCAGAAGACCCACCACGCCGATGGGGCCCAGAATAAGGCCGGTGAGGATGGGCACCACAATGGCCAGCAGGGCGGGGACCACCATCTCCCGCAGCGCGCCCTTGGTACACAGAGCCACGCAGGAGGCGTAGTCCGGGTCGGTCTTGTGTTCCATGATTCCCGCAATCTCTTTAAACTGGCGGCGTACCTCCACCACAATGGACTGGGCGGCAGTCTGCACCGCGTTCATGGTGAGGGCGGAGAAGACGAAGGTGAGCATGGCTCCGATGAAGAGCTCCACCAGCATCAGAGGGTTGGTGAGGGTGAGGTCCAGCACCTCGGGAGTCTTGGTCTGCACGATGTTCACGTAGGACACCAGCAGGGCCAGGGCGGTGAGAGAGGCCGAGCCGATGGCAAAGCCCTTGCCGGTGGCGGCGGTGGTGTTGCCCAGGGAGTCCAGAGCGTCGGTGCGCTCCCGAACCGACTCGGGCAGGCCGGACATCTCGGCAATGCCGCCCGCGTTGTCGGCCACGGGGCCGTAGGCGTCGGTGGCCAGGGTGATGCCCAGGGTGGACAGCATGCCCACGGCGGCAATGCCGATGCCGTAGAGCCCCTGGTTAAAGGAGGCGGCTCCCCCGGCGGCGTAGAAGCTGACCAGAATGGCGATAGCCACCACCAGGATGGAGGCAATGGTGGACAGCATTCCCAGAGAGATGCCGCCAATGATCACGGTGGCCGCGCCGGTCTCGGAGGCGGCAGCCAGCCGTTGGGTGGGCTTATAGGTGTCGGAGGTGTAGTACTCGGTAAAGTAGCCGATGGCGCAGCCTCCAGCCAGTCCGGCCAGAATGGCCACATAGACGCCCCAGTGGCCCAGCAGGAAATAGGTGAGGGGAGCGGCGGCGATGGCGGAGAGAGCAGCGGCCAGATAGGTGCCGGTGCGCAGGGAGCGCAGCAGGGATTTCTGGGAGGCGTTCTCCTCGGTCTTGACAAAGAAGCTGCCCACGATGGAGCACAAAATGCCGCACACCGCCAGCAGGATGGGCAAAATCAGCCCATTCCAGCCGTAGCCGGCGCTGGCGCCCAGAGCGAAAGTGGCCAGGATGGAGCCCACATAGGACTCGTACAGGTCAGCGCCCATGCCGGCCACGTCGCCCACGTTGTCGCCCACGTTGTCCGCAATGGTGGCGGGGTTGCGGGGGTCGTCCTCCGGGATGCCCGCCTCCACCTTGCCCACCAGGTCAGCGCCTACGTCGGCAGCTTTGGTGTAGATGCCTCCGCCCACCCGGGCGAACAGAGCCATAAAGGAGGCGCCCATGCCGTTCATCACCATGATATTGCCCAGAGTCACCGGGTTGTCGATCCCGGCCCCCAGGCGCAGGATGACAAACCACAGGGAGATGTCCAGCAGTCCCAGGCCCACCACAGTAAAGCCCATGACACAGCCCGAGGAGAAGGCCACCCGCAGTCCCCGGTTCAGGCTCTCGCTGGCGGCCTGGGCGGTGCGTGCGTTGGCATTGGTGGCAATTTTCATGCCCACCAGACCGGCCAGCATGGACCAGATGCCGCCGGTCAGAAAGGCAAAGGGAGTGAATCGGGAGAGCATCTGTCCGCCCGTGCCGAAGGCCATGACCAGAAGCAGAACAAAGACCACAGCAAAGACCTTGGCCACCGTGGCGTACTGGTGCTTGAGGTAGGCATTGGCGCCGGAGCGGATAGCCCCGGCAATTTTTTGCATAGTGGGGGTCCCTTCCGAATAGGACATGACCCGCCCCTTTTGCTGCAGAGCAAAAAGGAGGGCAGCCAGTGCGCCCGCAAAGCCCAGCCAGTACAGGTTCTCCATGAAAACACGCCCTTTCTTTGGATATAGAAGCCTGCGCTTGTTGGAAACAACCAAAAAATATAGAAAATTACAGGCTCCTTATCATCATTTTACCATACCGGGGATAGAATGCAAGGGCGGATTCTGCAAAACACAGTCTCGAGGTATAAAAAATGCCCGCAGCAGAACACTGCGGGCAGAAACAGGCGAAATGCTAATTGCGGCGCCAGGTGTGGCGGCTGAACAGAACCAGGATGGGGAAGATCTCCAACCGGCCGATGATCATGCACAGGGAGAGGACCACCTTGCTCAGCGGGGAGAAGGCGGCAAAATTGCCGGAGGGGCCGATGGTTGCCAAACCGGGACCTACGTTGCTCACGCAGGTGAGGGCGGCAGAGAAGGAGACGTCAAAGGGGACGTTATCCAGAGAGACCACCAAAGCGGCAGTGAGGATAATCATGATGTAAAAGCCGATAAACACCAGCACGGAGTGCAGAGTGCTCTCATCCACCGGCTTTCCGTCCAGACGCACCACTTCCACCGAGCGGGGATGGGCGATGCGGTGCAGCTCCCGGCGGATGGAGCGCAGCAGCATGACCACCCGGGAGCACTTGATGCCGCCGCCGGTGGAGCCGGCACAGGCACCGCAGAACATGAGGATTACCAGAATCATCTGGGAGAAGTGGGGCCAGAGCACAAAGTCCGCCGTGGCAAAGCCGGTGGTAGAAATGATGGACGCCACCTGGAAGAAGGCGTAGCGCAGGCTGTCCCACACGTTCTCATAGATGGGCATGATATTGATGGTGATCAGCGCGGTAGAGCCCGCCACCAGCAGCAGGAAGAACCGGGCCTCATCGCTCTTGAGCGCCTCCTTGAACCGGCGCTGAAGCAGAAGGAAATACAGGCCAAAGTTCAGTGAGAAGAGCAAGGCGAAGATGGCGATGATGATTTCGGCAGTGGGATTGCCGTAGGCGCCCACACTGAGATTGCGGTTGGAGAAGCCGCCGGTGCCGGCGGTGGAGAAGGAGTGAATGAGGGCGTCATACAGAGGCAGACCGCAGATCTTCAGCAAAATGACCTCTGCCAGCGTGAGGGCGAAGTACATCTGATAGAGAATCTTGGAGGTCTGAGACTGCTTGGGCACCAGCTTGGAAAAGACCGGACCGGGGGTCTCCGCCTGGGTGAGGTAGTGGGGACGCACCCCCAGGGAGGGGACGATGGCGGTGACCAGCACCAGCACGCCCATGCCGCCCAGCCAGTGGGTGAAGGCGCGCCAGAAGAGGATGCCGTAGGGCAGGGCCTCAATGTTGGTGAGAATGGTAGCTCCGGTGGTGGTGAAGCCGGAAGAGGCCTCAAACACGCAGTCGATAAAGGAGTTGAAATAGCCGGAAAAATAGAAGGGAAGTCCGCCAACCACGCCGGTGAGCAGCCACAGCAGTCCCACCGACACAAAGCCCTCCCGCACGTGGAAGTGCCGCTCTGCGGGCAGAAAGGACAGGGGAAGGCTGATGCACAAAATGACCAGAATGCTCCAGACAAAGGGCATGGGGCTTTCGTGGTAGAGCAGAGCTACTGCCATGGGCAGCACTAGCACGGCGGCCTCCATGGACAAAATCCGGCCCAGCAGCTTAAAAACCAGCTTAATGTTCATCCTTGCCTCCAGTCAGGAGAAAACTTCCTTCCTCCTCGGCATAGATGTCATTGAGATCCTGGATGGGCCGGTCACGGGAGATGATGATGACCGAATCACCCTCCTGGATGCAGGAGGAACCTTCGGGGATGATGATCTCGCCGTCCCGCATGATGACGGCGATGAGGATGCCCTTGTGCAGGTGCAGATCCCGCAGGGGCACATTGAGATGACGGGTGGAGGGGCCAACGGTAAACTCCATGGCCTCAGTCTTACCGTCGGCAATGCGGTAGAGGGTGTTCATCACGCTGCCCTGGGAGTTCTGCATGCCGCGTACCAGCTGAAGGATCTGGGCGGCGGTGATAAGCTTGGGGGAGATGACGCTGTCCAGACCCACGGCCCGGGCAATGCCGGTATAGTTTTGGCGGTTACACTTGGTGACCACCTTGTGCATGCCCTGCTGCATGGCGTACAGGG
>NZ_JBKVXZ010000020.1:0-48066 GCF_046973065.1 Flintibacter sp.
TAGTCCTCCTGGGAGATCTCACCGACCTCCAGTTTGGCTGCCTGTTCCCGCCAGGCCCAGAGCATCTCGTGCAGCCGGGCAGCATCCTTGTTTTTGCGGAAATCCACCTGCAAAGCAAGCTCACCGTCCTGCTCCGTAACTTTCAGCCCGTAGTTATCCTCCAGGGTAAACAGGGTGTGCATGAGCCCCACATAGGAGTCTATGTCCGGGACGGAAAGGGCGTGAGGAGAGACATCCAGTACCTGGGCCAGGGCGGCGGTAAGGTCTGCCTTGGGGGTTCTTGATCCTGTTTCGTACTGTGCCAGGCGCACATCGGCAGACTTCTCCGGGAAGCCCAGCGCCATACCAAGATATTTCTGTGTCATCCCCCGCAGGAGACGGAAAAAGTGAATTCGTTCGCCAATCGCCATACATCCAGCTCCCATCTATGCTTGTTCTTATCTGAACATAGCATATTTGTTTAGCCTTGTCAAGATAATCTAAGCAAATTTATTTAACATTATTTCTTCAAAAAGGCTTAAACTAAGCTTATATGTATAGTATTATATGGGTACTAAGCTAATAAGCTTAGATAATATAGCACATCAAATGGCCCGTCAGATTTTTGGTTGCGAAACCGAGAAAAAGTGGCGGACATCAGCAGGGAGGCATTTATGAAACACAACATCCGCAGGCCGCAGTCACCAACAACGAGGAAAGGAAGGTATTTACGATGGCAAACCAGATTTTTATGCGCGTCAATGAAGTGGCCGAGGAGCTGGGGGTGTCCGTGCCCTAAGAATTCTAAACAGCTAGCTAAATACTTGTTGGCTGTACTGATTCCCATTGCTTATCTCCTAGATTTAATAAAGCTGCTCGTGATAGCACTATTTTATGAACTACGTTCGGCTATTGGTTATATCGTGACTTTTTTTCGCGCCGTAAAAAGAGCGATTGTAGCACTAGTCTCGTGGGGATTAAAGCTGTCAGATAAACATATTGTTGCAGTATCTTTTAGATTGGCCCTTATTTTTGCACTTGTCAGCATAGTAGTTTTGAACCGTTATCAGCCTGTTTTTAAAGAATACGAGGAAAGTACGGCTGTTTTTGAATTTCTTGCAAGTTCAATTATTATTCCAATAGTGTTTGAATGGATTTACTCTATCAGAAATACAAGTGGTACTCAGGAGGGATAAATATGGGCATCGGCCAACGGGAAAAAGCCACGCAGAAGCGTGTCATAAAGCTATTTGCCCAGGAACTGGGTTATACCTATCTGGGTGATTTCACCGAACGGAAAAACTCCAATATTGAAACCGAACTGCTGACGAAGTTTCTGATCCGCAAAGGCTATTCGCCGGTACTTATCAGCCGCGCCTTGAAGGAGCTGCAGGATGCTGCCGGAGATCAGTCGGTGAACCTTTACGACCTGAATGAGCAGACCTATAAAAAGCTGCGCTATGGGGTCAAGGTCAGCGAATCTGTCGGCCAACATAAAATCACTGTCCAGTTTGTGGACTGGGAGCATCCTCTGGAAAATGACTTTTACATCGCCGAAGAAGTAACCATCAAGCACAAGCGCCCTGATTTGGTTCTGTACATCAACGGCATTGCTTTTGCTGTCATCGAGCTGAAACGCAGCACAGTTTCCATGTCGGAGGGCATTCGCCAGAACCTGACAAACCAGCGCCCGGATATGATCATGCAGTTCTTTGCCACCATTGGGCTTGTCCTGGCGGGTAATGATTCGGAGGGCGCGCGTTACGGTACTACTGGTACACCAGAAAAGTATTATCTTTCCTGGAAAGAAGATCCCAATGCCAAAGATGAGGTTTCCGTAGCGGTACGCGCTCAAATCGAAAAATACCCCCTGCGTCTGGACAAAAACCTAATTTCTCTGTGCCGGAAAGAGCGGTTTGTAGAGCTGCTGCACAATTTTATCGTATTTGACAGCGGAGTAAAAAAGACCTGTCGGCCTAATCAGTTCTTTGGCAATATGGCAGCGCGGGATTTTGTGCGGCGTCATGATGGCGGGATTATCTGGCACACCCAAGGTTCCGGAAAATCCTTGACCATGGTGTGGCTCAGCAAGTGGATCAAAGAGAATATTTCTGACAGTCGTATCCTGATTATCACAGACCGGGACGAGTTGGATGTGCAGATCGAGCAGGTGTTTGCCGGGGTCAATGAGAGCATTGTACGCATTCGCCGGGGAAGCGAATTGATTCGGAAGATCAACGACACCTCGCCTGTCATGATGTGCTCTCTGATTCACAAGTTTGGCAAGAAAAACAGAGGCAAAAGCGGCGAGTCTGATTATGCCGGATTTATTGAGGAACTGAAACGCTCGCCGCCGGAAAACTTCTCTCCCAAAGGCGATTTCTATGTCTTTGTGGATGAATGTCACCGTACCCAATCCGGCAAGCTCCACAAAGCGATGGAAACCATTTTGCCGAATGCTACCTTTATCGGTTTCACCGGTACTCCATTGATGAAAAAGGATAAGGAGACCAGTCTGGAGGTATTTGGCCCTTACATCCATCGCTATAAGTTTGATGAAGCAGTGCGGGATAAAGTGGTTTTGGATTTGCGCTATGAGGCTCGTGAAGTGGAGCAGAATGTTGTCCAGCAGGATCGGATCGACGCCTGGTTTGAGGCAAAAACGCGCGGTCTAACTGGTGTTGCAAAGGCTAAGCTGAAACAGCGCTGGGGCAATCTGCAAAAGATGTTCAGCTCCAAGGCCCGGTTGGGACAGATTGTAGCGGATATTGTTTTTGATATGGAGACAAAACCGCGCTTGCACGATGGGCGGGGTAATGCCATGCTGGTAGCTGGCAGTATCTATCAGGCGTGCAAATTCTATGAGTTGTTCCAGGAGACCGAGCTGAAGGGAAAGTGTGCCATCGTGACTTCCTATGAACCGTCGGTGGGCGATATTCGCACTGAAACTGTGGGTGATGATGGCGAGACCGAGGCTGTGGAGCAATACGAGATTTACATGAAAATGCTGGGTGGAAAAGACCCGAAGGCATTTGAAAAAGAGGCCAAGGAAAAGTTTATCAAGCAGCCGGAACAGATGAAACTACTGATCGTGGTGGACAAGCTGCTGACAGGCTTTGATGCTCCGCCTGCCACTTATCTGTATATTGATAAGTCTATGCGAGACCATGGCTTGTTCCAAGCAATCTGCCGCGTCAATCGTCTGGATGGTGAAGATAAGGAATTTGGGTATATTATTGACTACAAAGACCTGTTTCGCTCCTTGGAAAATGCGGTTGCAGACTATACCTCCGAAGCATTTGACTGCTACGATAAGGAAGATGTCTCCGGCCTGCTGACAGACCGTTTGGACAAGGCTAAGGAACAGCTGGAGGATTCGCTGGAAGCTCTGCGTGCACTGTGCGAGCCTGTGGCTCCACCCAAAGATATGGTGGACTACTACCATTATTTCTGCGGTGCCAACACCGAAGCCTTTGACTTGGATGAATTGGAAGAGAACATGCCCAAGCGGGAACAGCTTTACAATCTGTCAGCGACAGCTCTTCGCGCTTTTGGTGAAGTATCAGGCGAATTACAGGAAAAGTACCACTATACTGTGGAACAGATTAAGGCGTTGGAGAGAGAAGTTACCTACTACATCAAGGTGCGTGATGATGTGCGTTTGGCCAGCGGTGACTATGTGGATTTGAAGAAATATGATCCGGACATGCGCCATTTAATCGATACCTATTTGTCGGCCGATCCCAGTCGTGTGTTGACTTCCTTTGGAGGAGCAACATTGGTCGAGCTGTTGGTAGACAACGGAATTTCCGCGCTGAAGGATATGCCTTCCTCTACACCCAAAGAGCAGGAAGCAGTTGCAGAGACTATCGAAAACAATATTGGCAAGGAAATTGTTGAGAGAACCCAAAGCAACCCCAAATACTACGAGAAGATGTCTGCACTTCTTCGTGAGTTGATTGAAAAACGCAAAAATGACGTGATCAACTATGAGGAGTATTTGCGTCAGATTGTGGAGCTGGCAAGGAAGGTACATAAACCAGAAAGCGGCACAGAATATCCTCCGGAAATCCGGGAGAGTGCCGCCAAGCGAGCCTTTTATGACCATCTCAACGGGGATACGGTTGTGGCCAATCAGATATATGACGCTGTCATGTCTAGCAAACAGGACAATTTCCGGGGAAGCAAAATCAAAGAGCGTAAAATCTGGCGGGCTATTCGTGCTGTCGTAAAAGATGACCAGGAAGCCGATCAGTTGCTTGCATTGGTAAAGGAGCAGAGTGAATTTTAGTGGATGAACTGCAAATCGGCAACATGAGTATTGCCGTTACAAAAAAGAACATCAAGAATATGTACATCCGCGTTCTGCCGCCCGATGGGAAAGTCCAAATTACTGCACCGCACTCTGCTGGGGATGACGCAATCCGAATGTTTGCGGTATCCAGAATTTCCTGGATTAAAAAGCAGCGTGCAAACTTCGCAGCACAGGCACGACAAACGAAGCGACAGTATGTGACCGGAGAGAGCTACTATGTCTGGGGGCGTCGTTATCGTCTGGATGTGCAATACTCAAATGTTAGGAATGAGGTGTCCCTTACAGGCGGGCATCTGATTTTGCAAGTGAGGCCTGAAAGCACCCCGGAGCAGCGCGAGCGTGTTTTGAATGATTGGTATCGGGAGCAGCTAAAAAGCAAGCTGCCGGAAGTGATTCAAAAATGTGAACAGGTTGTAGGTGTCCATGCATCTGAGTGGAAGGTCAAAAACATGCGTACCAAATGGGGAACCTGCAATATAGACCGAAAAAGGATTTGGATTAACCTCCAGCTTGCAAAGAAAACTCCAGAGTGTCTCGCTTATGTCGTGACCCATGAATTGGTGCACTTGCTGGAGCGAAATCACAATGAGCTATTCCAGAAGTATATGGACGCCTTTTTCCCGGAGTGGCGAGTAGTAAAGGAAACACTGAATCAGCAAATGCTGGATTATATGAGCGAGTAATGTCTGATTAGGCAAAATGAAATTTCTATAGAAAATTCGATAAAACCATGCTATAATACTCCTAAGCCACCCAATCATCCATCTCAAGCAAAACCCCTGATAGGATGGCTCGGATAGATTTTTGATAGCAAAAGTCCGAATAGACCTTAGGATAAGGATAATCTGCATCAAAGAAAACCACGACGAATTAAATCCTCTATACAAAAAAGTTTAGAAATGGATTTAACTCGGCGAGTGGGAATAATTTCAGAGGCCCGAAAAGTCTGTCATGACGGGGGTTCTAAGGTTTAATATCCCTTGTGGCAACGGTTTGGCAACACCTTTTCATTCTTTATAAAAAAGAGCGAACTGATTTTGATTTCATCAGTTCGCTCTTTTTCTTTGCCAAAAAGATGAATTGTAAAGGAGAATAAAATGGGATTACCCCAGGCGGCGGACCAGGTAGGGGATGACCTCCTCAAAGTTAACGCCGTACCAGCTGGGCTTGGGATCAGCCAGAGTGGCGCGGATGCACTCCACAGTGTAGTCGGCAGCCAGAGCCAGAGCGTCGCCCAGGGACTTGCCCCGCATCAGAGCACCCACGCAGGTGGAAGCAAACACATCACCAGTGCCGTGGATGGCTACGGGCAGGCGCTCATTAAAGTAGCTGCCGTACTGGCCGGTCTGCTGGTCGTAGTACATAGCGCCCAGCTTTTCAGGCTCAAAGCTGACACCCGTCAGGGCCACATACCGGGGACCCAGCTTTGCCAGTGCCTGGAGCATCTGGCGGATATATGCTTCGTCGTACTCCGTGCGATAGGGCAGGCCGGTAAGCAGGCTGGCTTCGGTGAGGTTGGGGACGATCACGTCTGCCTTGGCGCATACCTTGGCCATCTCAGCGGGGAAGTCGGGACCAAAGGCGGGGTAGAGCTTACCGTTGTCCGCCATGGCAGGGTCGACCAGAATCAGGTTGTCCGGGGTTTTGAAGGTGTCAAAGAAGGCGCACACATCGCCCACCTGCTCTTTGGAGGCCAGGTAGCCGGTGTAGATGGCGTCGAACTGGAACCCCTCCTGCTGCCAGTGGTGGGCAATGGGGTTGATCTGGTCGGTGAGATCCTTACAAGTGAAATTTTTAAACATGGTGTGGGTAGAGAGTACCGCGGTGGGGAGGATGGAACATTCCACTCCCATGGCGGAGATAATGGGCAGAGCCACTGTCAGAGAGCACTTACCCAGGCAGGAGATGTCCTGTACGCTGACGATCCGTTTCATGGTGTGCACTTCCTTTGTTTGATTTTGAGTGCATTGTATCAGAACAACTGACCTGGAGAAAGGACCAAATATTGATTTTCTAACCATACCAGATGGAGGGGGAGAAGAAAATCCCATCTGGCGAGATAGAATTCCCAGGCTGTGAGGTAGTCAAGAGAGTGAATTTCCGGTAAGATAAAGGCGAAAAGAAGAGGGGAGGGAACCCTATGAACGAACAGGAATTTGCCCAGCGTTTGCGGCAATACCGGAAAAACAAAGGGATGACCCAGCAGGAATTGGCGGATCAATTGGGAGTGTCCAATAAGACGGTGTCCCGGTGGGAGAGCGGTAGCTACCCTGACGTGACTACCCTGGTGGCTTTGGCACGTGTTCTGGGCGTGACAGTGGATGAACTGCTGGACCCTAAGGCTCCGGTGCGGACCCTGGAGAAGAGCGACTGGCAGAACCTGCTGTCCTTTGCCTTTGCCATTGGAGGAGGATTGCTGTTTTACCTGCTGGCCCAGTTTGTGCCGCTTCCCCTGTGCTGGGCATTGTATCTGGGCTGCCTGGCCTACGGAATCTATCTCCAGGCTCACTACACCTACCATACTCATTGGTTTCAACTGGGGGTGTGGGTGATGGTGTTTTTTGTAAGCTGGTCGGTGGTGGGTCAGCTGCTGATCGGGTCAGCGGCTTTGTTTAGCCTTTCTTCCAGCGGAATGTTTCTGACCGATCAAATCAGTAGGTTGCTTCAAGGAAATGTGAATGGACGTTTGGTGGCGGCACTGCTGATGTGGGGGCTGATCTGGCTTATTTTAACCGCGGTGCTGAGTTGGGTGACCATGGCTTTGGCCAGATGGCTGGCCAGAGAGCCTGGCGTGGACAATTCAGCTCTGATCTTCTCGTGGAAAGACTTGTTTCGCCTGCGCCTGAGTCTGAGCCGAGCTTCTTTCCGTTGGACAAAGGCGATCCCTGTTCTTGCACCGCTGGTTCTTATGGGGTATTGGTGCCTGTTCTGGCGGGACGATTTGCCTGGTTGGCTCTATGTCTCACAGAAAGAGCTCTACCTTCCGGTTTGGGCGGGGATTAGTCTGCTGACTATGCTGCCGCTACTGAAAAAAGGACGGCGGGGGATGCTCCTTCCCGCTTTGGCGCTGGCCTTGGTGGATCTAACATTTCCAAGACTCTTAGTATATGAAAGAGGCTATCGCACCATCAAAGAGACGGTGATCGTGATGGGAAACTGGACATCTCCCAATGTACATTCCTTTGGCCAGGCCAATGAGGAGATGATCGTGACCGCCATTGTGTTAGCGCTGCTCTATCTGATCTGCTGCTTTATTGCCATAAAACGTGTGCCGAAGGAGGAGAAAAAAGAGGAGACAGAGCCGGAGGAGAGTGGCACTTTCTAAAAAATTATTAAATTTTTACCTGCTGCCCTTTACACAACGGGGTTTTTGGAGTAAACTAAGCACATCTTTTCCATGCTTAGTTTAGGAGGTGTTTTCGATGGACGAGATGGATTTCACCCGAAAATTCCGTCTGGGCGACCAGCGCGATCTGGAGATCAAGGCGATCCTGGCTACGGTGTATCAGGCGCTGCAGGAAAAGGGATATAACCCGGTAAACCAGATTGTGGGCTACATTCTCTCCGAGGACCCCACCTACATCACAAACCATAACAATGCCCGGGCACTGATCCGGAAGATAGACCGGGATGAGCTCCTCCAGACCCTGGTCAAGTATTATCTCACTCACTAAGCCTTGAAAGCCCGCTGAAAAGCGGGCTTTTTTGTAAGGAGACGCCATGAAAATTTTAGTCAGTGCCTGTCTGTTGGGGTGTCCCTGCCGATATGACGGGCAAGGGAAAAAGCATCCGGAGGTGGAGGCACTGCGGACGCGGGGACATGAATTGATCCCCGTATGCCCGGAGGTGCAGGGTGGCCTGCCAACCCCGCGTCCTCCCGCCGAACGGCAACGTGACGGCCGGGTCGTAAACCGGGAGGGCACGGATGTGACCGAATCATACCAGGCAGGAGCAAAGCTGGCTTTAAAGACGGCTCTGGAACAGGGGTGTGAGCTGGCGGTTCTCAAAGAGCGCTCCCCCTCCTGCGGCAGCGGAGAGATCTACGACGGGACCTTTTCCCGGCGTTTGATACCGGGAGATGGAGTGACAGCCCAGCAGCTGCGTCAGGCGGGAATCAAGGTCCTGGGAGAATCTCAGGCAGAAACAATTCAATAAAAAAGCCCCAGATCTTCGGTCCGGGGCTTGCGGCGCGTCGGAAAACCGGCGCGCTGTTTTGTTTTACTGAATGGCGATGCGGTTCTGATGCTCAATTGCCTTTTGATCGGCCTTGGGCAGTGTCAGCTTCAGAATGCCGTCCTCATACTTGGCGTGGATATCCTCAGGCTGGATGTCGCCCACATAGAAGCTGCGGCTGCAGGAACCGCTGTAACGCTCCTGGCGGATATAGTGGCCCTCGTCGTCCTTCTGGTCCTTATCCAGGCCCTTGGCGGCGCTGATGGTCAGGTAGCCGTTCTCCAGTTCCACATTGACCTCATCCTTCTGGAAACCGGGCAGGTCAACAGCCACTTCATAGTGGTCGTTTACGTCCTTTACATCGGTTTTCATCAGGTTCTTAGCATGCTTACCATACAGGGGATTATGGGTTCCGAAGAACTCCTTTTCCAGAGAATCATCAAAGAAACGATCAAACAAACTTTCACCAAACAGGCTGGGCAACATAAGTCATTCCTCCATTCTTGCACTTTTGTGCCCACCAATTCGGGCCCTCATTGGGCCTTTCCCTTGGTACGAGTATGTTATAGCACCACAAATTAGCACTGTCAACACCAGAGTGCTAATTTAACGAAAAGTTCATTTATTATACGAAGAAAAGTCATAAATAAAGAAAAATGAATTAAATCAGCAATTTGTTGATGTAAAATGGAAGAAAATTTCCAGCCAAGCGGCAGGTAGTGAATTTCATGATTGCACCAGAGTGGGTTTTATTGTAAACTGTTACCAGAACGTATTTTACCAGCGTGGAAGTTCAGGAGGAAGCGGGCATGAATGAGTATCTGCGTCAGATCACCCGGCTGCTGAAAATCAACGGCGATTCCATGGAAGGCATGATGGTGGTAAAACGGGATGGGATTATTGAATATTACAAGGCCAGCAGTGCCCTGGAAAAACTGCCGGATGATTTCGGACGGCAGGTGCGTGGGAAACATTTGCTGGAAGTCTATCCGGACCTGAGTGAAGAAACCAGCACGGTGATTCGGACGCTGCGTACCGGGACCATCACGGTAGGGGAGAAGCAGGTGCTCACCTCGGGAAATTTCAAGCTCACCATGACCACAACAACCTATCCCATCATGGGAGAGGACGGATCGATTCAGGGTGCGGTGGATATTGCTCAGCTGCTGGATATTTCAGAGCGGGGAACCAGCCGCCCGGTGCAGTATGGCCAGTCTGCGCTGGATGATATCGTGACGCAGAATGCAGCTATGGAACAGCTCAAGCGCGTGGTAAAAGAAGTGGCAAAGAACGATTCTGCCACCCTGATCTATGGGGAGACCGGAACGGGAAAGGAACTGTTTGCCCAGGCTCTGCACCTTCTCAGCGCCCGGAAAGACAAACCTTTTATTGCCCAAAACTGCGCGGCAATCCCGGTCAATCTGCTGGAGAGTATGTTTTTCGGCACGGAACGGGGCGGCTTCACCGGTGCGGAATCCAAAAAAGGATTGTTTGAGCTGGCCGATGGCGGAACGCTGTTTCTGGATGAGATCAACTCCATGGATACCGCCATGCAGGCCAAGCTGCTGAAGGTACTGGAAGAACAAAAGGTGCGGCGGATCGGCGGCAAGGAGGATATTCATTTCCATGTGCGGATCGTATGTGCTTCCAATGAGGTTCCCGAGCGTCTGATTGAGGAAGGGCGGCTGCGCTCTGACTTTTATTACCGGGTGGGCGTGGTCCGGCTGTGGCTGCCTCCCCTGCGGGAGCGGCAGGAAGATATCCTTCTGCTTACCCAGCACTACATAGATCAGTTCAATAAGAAGATGGGACGGCACATCCGGGGGCTGAGCCAGATGACGCAGGATCTGTTTTTACGCTGGTCCTGGCCCGGGAACATCCGGGAGCTGAAAAATACCATTGAAGGGGCATTCAATATCGAGACCAGCGATTTGATCACCCTGGACTCGGTACAAAATCTTCTTGCCAAGATGGAGCAGGATCACAGGCCGGTGCCGGAAGAGGTTCCGGTGCGCAGCCGGGTGGAGGAGCCTGGATCGCTGAGCCAGATCCGGGAACAGCTGAGCCGGGGCAAGGTGGACCTGGGACAGCTGCTGTCCCAGTATGAGGCGGCTATCATCTCGGAGGCGCTGCGGCAGACTAACCGTCTGAACGCCGCGGCAGACAAGCTGTCCATCTCGCCCCAGAAGCTGCAGTACCGTATGGAAAAGCTGAAACTGAAGTAAATCAAAAAAACGAGATTTCATAAAAACTTTTTGATAAAATATCAAAAAATTTTTATCACGAATAAAAGCGGACATGATGGATAGACAGAGTGAAAAAGGTTTTTGGCTGTATGAAATAAAAAATTGTTGAAATAGACAAAAAGGCTCTATTATGCCTTGACAGAGAGGAATGTCTGATATTACACTTTGGAAAAGCAAGGACGCTGCCGTCTTTTTTCAGCGGCTGTGTCCTTGCTTGCTTTTTTGGCACATATTTTGCTGTTATGTTTATTATAACAGAAAGGGGGCTGTGCGCTATGCACGCAAATGGGAATTTCGCCTATATCAATGGAAAGATCTATACCTGTGACGACGAGAACCGTTATGCCCAGGCTATGACGGTCCAGGATGGTGTGATCACCTGGGTCGGAGCGCAGGAAGATCTGCCCGCCGGAGATTGGACCGTTGTGGATCTGGGTGGGAAACGTGTGATTCCCGGCTTTGTGGATGCACACATGCATCCGGTGATGCTGGCTGATTTCAGCAAGAAGATCTCCAGCCTGCCCCCCAAGGTACATTCCATTGAGGAACTTAAGGAAGAGATCCGCAAGGTGCGGGAGAGCCAGGAACCGGACAAGTGGATTGAAGGCTGGGGCTATGACGAGGGCAAGCTGGCCGAGGGCCGCTCTCCCATCCGCTGGGATCTGGATGAGGGGTGCAGCGATGCTCCCGTGTCTATCATCCGCACCTGCGGCCACATTCGCTGCGTCAACAGCAAGGCGCTGGAGATGGCGGGCATCACCAAGGACACTCCCGATCCTCAGGGCGGTCAGATCGACCGGGATGAGAACGGAGAGCCCACCGGCGTGCTGCGGGAGAACGCCCGCAACCTGGTGACCCCACTGATTCCTGAAACCACCGACGAGCAGAAGGTGGACCTGGTGGTGGATTTGGGTGAGCTGCTGTTGTCTCAGGGCGTTACCTCCATCTGCGACATGGGCAACCTGGACCCCAGCGATAACTATGATATCTACACCAAGGCGGTGGAAAAAGGATTCCGCCAGAAAGTTGGCATCTATTACATGTGGGACTTCTATGCCGGAGATGACAGCTTCCGGTTCCCAGAAGCGCGGAAGAACCGCGACCAGCAGATTTTCACCGCCGGCCTCAAGCTCATCGGCGACGGCAGTGTCTCGGGCCGCACCGCCTGGATGAATGAGCCCTACCTGGGCTCTGAGGACGAGGTAGGCTTCCCTGTCTGCTCTGACGAGCTGATGGAGAGCGCCATTCAGTTCTGTAAGGAGAACCATTGCCAGCTGTCCATGCATGCCATGGGCGGACACGCCATCGACCGGATCGTGGACCGGGTGTACGGCGAGGAGAAGTGGACCGACGGCGATGTGCCCCACCTGCGTATCGAGCACGTCACCGAGCCTTCTCAGCGGGCCATCAGCCGCTGTGCGGAGAAGAGCATCGGCGTTGCTACCCAGCCTATTTTCCTCTACGCCGAGATCGAAAGCTACCGGGCCAACCTCAGCCAGGAGCGCCTGGAGGCCTCCTACCCGGTAAAGACCATGCTGGAGAAGGGCGTGCCCCTGTGCTTCTCCACTGACGCCCCCGCCACCTCCTGGGCGGTACCCTCCGATCCCTTCCCCTGCTTGAAGGGCGGCGTGACCCGCAAGGCCTGGGACGGCTTTGACTGCGGCCAGGGAGAGAAGGTGGATATCGAGACCGCCATCGCCCTGTACACCCGGGAGGCCGCCCGTGTGGCGGGTATCCCCAAGGTGGGCCAGCTGAAGGTAGGCTTCCATGCCGACTTTGCGGTGCTCAGTGAGGACCTGCTGGAGGTGGACAACGACCGCATCGACCAGGTCTATGTGCTCCAGACCTACTCCAATGGGGAGAAGGTGTACGATAAAGAGGCTTAAAGCTGTACAATACGCCTTGTTAGAATGACGAAAACAAATTTCTCACCGTAATGAGAACTTCAGTTGATACCATAATCAGAAAGGAGAGAGCAAGTTGAAGCAATTACTGGAAGAAGCCAAACTGCTTCAGGAGCAGATCGTGGCTGACCGTCGCTATCTTCACCAGATTCCTGAGGTGGGCATGGACCTGCCCGAATCGGCAGCTTACATTGAAAAGCGGCTGGCCGAGATGGGGATCGAGTCCCACCGCTGCGGTGTGATGGAGGAGAGTGTACGGCAGAAGTACATCAAGATGGGTTTCCCCGATATGAGGGCATCTACCGGCGTGGTAGCTACCATCGGCAGCGGCAGTCCCTGCATCCTGCTGCGGGCTGACTTTGACGCCCTGCCCATGGAGGAGATCAACGACCTGCCCTTCTGTTCCAAGCGCAATGCCAGCCACATGTGCGGCCACGACACTCACGCGGCCATGCTGCTGGGTGCAGCCAAGCTTCTTAAGGACCATGAGAGCGAGCTGAAAGGTACTGTCAAGCTCATGTTCCAGCCCGGTGAGGAGATGGGATACGGCTCCAAGACCATGATCGACGACGGTCTGCTGGAAAATCCCAAGGTGGACGCTGCCATGGCCATCCATATCTTCTCCACCACCCCCGTGGGCCAGGTGACCTATTGCTCCGGCGTGGCCAGCTCCTCTCTGGATACCTTTGCCATCCATATCCAGGGCAAGGGCGGACACAGCTCCACGCCCGACCTGTGTGTGGACCCCATCATGATTGCCAACCAGATCTACACCGCCCTCAACATGCTCATGACCCGGGAGGTATCTCCCCAGGCGGTCGCGACCCTGTCCGGCGGCGTGATGCGCTCGGGTACGGCAGTGAACATTATCCCTGACACCGCTGACCTGCAGGTAGGCCTGCGCACCTACAACGTGGAGGCCCGCAAGCATGTGCTGGAGCGGCTGCCTGAGATCGTGGATGCCTATGCCAAAGCGTGGCACGGCGAGTACGAGATCACCATGTTCAACTGTCCCTGCACCTTTACCGATGAGGCCACCACCAAAGAGCTGCTGGAGTCGGTGGCCGAGATGGTGGGGGAGGAGAACATTCAGGCCATGCCTCCCATGGCCGGGACCGAGGACTTCAGCTACGTGGCTGAGCAGGTGCCCAGTACTTTCCTGGTACTGGGAGCCGGCGGATCCGAGCAGTATCCCCACCATAACCCCAGAATGGTACTGGATGAGAGCGTGTTCTATCAGGGAGCCGCCATCCACGCCAACTGTGCCATCGAGTGGCTGAACAAGCACAGCAAATAATCAGACCGCACCAGCCCCATAGAAAATGAATCAGGCTTTGAAATGACAATCAAACCGAAAGGAGTGCGCGGGTGCCTGCCGCGCAGAGAACTATGGAAAAGAAAAAATTTAAATTCACAGTGCCCCACGTCTTTGTCATCCTGGCCATCATCATGCTCCTTGTTTTTATAGTCTCGTTCTTTGTTCCCAGCGGCAACTTTGAACGTGTACTGGATGAAAACTCCGGCCGTGAGATCGTCAACCCGGATGTGTTTAATTGGGTAGAGAAACAGTATCTGACCTTCTCCGACTACTTCCAGTCCTTCTATAACGGCATTGTGGGCGGTATCTCCATCATGGGCAACCTGCTCATCTGCTCCGGCGTGTTGGGCTTCCTGGAGTCCACCGGTGCTTTCTCCGCCGGTATCCACAAGCTGGTGCGGGCTACCAAGGGCAAGGAAATCAGCCTGGTAGTGATTATGTACGTGCTGTTTACTGTGTTTGGTGTGTTGGGCTACGGCGAAGGCGCCTACCCCTTCTATGGTCTGGCAACGGCAGTGATCATGTCGGCAGGATATGACCGAATGACCGGTGCGGCGGCGGTGCTGCTGGGCTCCTGCGGCAGCTTTGCCTGCGGCATGCTCAATATGTTCACCACCGGCGTCTCCCAGCAGATCGTGGGTCTGCCCATCTTCTCCGGCATGTGGTATCGCTTTATCGTGCTGGTGGTCTTCTTCACCATTGGTCTGATCTTCCTGGTCCGGTATGCCAACCGTTCCCGCAAGGACCCCACCAAGAGCTACTGCTACGAGGAGTATAAGAATCAGGACGCTTCCGCTTCCATCGGCGAGGAGGTCCCCATGACCTGGAAGCGGGTTGTTGCTCTGGTTGGCTTTGTGGCGCTGATCGTAATTCAGGGTTACGGCTGCGTGGCTCTGAAGTGGAGCTTCCCCAATATCACGGCTCTGTACATCATCTTCATGATCCTGTTGGCCATCCTGTTCCAGGTCGGCCCCACTGAGACCTGTAACCGCTTCACCGCCGGCGCTGCCCGCGTGCTTGGCCCTGCGCTGGCCATCGGCTTTGCCAACTCCGTGATGGTCCTGCTGAACAAGGCTAACATCATGGATACTCTGGTGTACTACATGGGCAACGCCCTCCAGGGCAAGAGCCCCATGGTCACCCTGCTCATCATCTACATTTTTGTCACCGCTCTGAATTTCTTCGTGGTCTCCGGTTCCGGCAAGGCAGTCATGATGATGCCCATCCTCAGCCCCCTGGGCCAGATGCTGGGTATCAACCAGCAGGTTATGGTTCTTACCTACCAGCTGGGCGACGGCCTGACCAACACCCTGTGGCCTGCGGGCGCTGTGGTTGCCTGCTCTCTGTGCGGCCTGGACTTCGGCAAGTGGTTCCGCTTCGCCATCAAGTCCATCGGTACCATGATGATCGCGGCTTATATCCTCATCGTCATTGCCAACGCCATCGGCTACGGCCCCTTCTGATTCAGACATACAAAAATCCCGGTTCCTTTGGGAACCGGGATTTTTTATCGGCAAAAAAGAACGGCGCTGGAAGATTTCCAGCGCCGCTCGTAAATAGTTTAGAAATCAGGCCTTGACGATGGCGGCAGTATCCATAGCGATCATCAGTTCCTCGTTGGTGGGGATGACCAGGACACGCACCTTGGAGTCGTCGGTGGCTACGTCCACTTCCTTGCCGCGGGTGTTGTTTTTCTCCGCGTCCAGCTTCACGCCCATGTACTCCAGGCCGGAGACCACGTTGGCGCGGGTGTCGGGGCCGTTCTCGCCCACACCGGCGGTGAAGATGATGGCGTCCACGCCGCCCATAGCAGCGGCATAAGCGCCGATGAGCTTCTTCACGTTGTAGTCGAAGGAGTCCAGAGCTAGCTGAGCACGCTGGTTGCCCTGAGGAGCAGCAGCCTCCAGATCACGGAAGTCGGAGGACACGCCGGAGATACCCAGCACGCCGGACTTCTTGTTGAGGATGCTGAGCATCTCGTCGATGTTGTAGCCATGCTTGTTCATCAGGTACTCCAGGATGCCGGCGTCGATGTCGCCGCAGCGGGTGCCCATGGGCAGACCGGCCAGGGGAGTGAAGCCCATGGAGGTGTCAACGCTCTTGCCGCCGTCGATGGCAGTGACGGAAGAACCGTTGCCCAGGTGGCAGGAGATCAGCTTGAGCTCCTCGATGGGCTTGCCCAGCATAGCGGCAGCGCGCTGGGAGACGTACTTGTGGCTGGTGCCGTGGAAGCCGTAGCGGCGGACCTTGTCCTGCTCATAGTACTCGTAGGGCAGAGCGTAGGTGTAGGCCACGGGGGGCATGGTCTGATGGAACGCGGTGTCGAACACGGCGACCATGGGGGTGTTGGGCATGAGAGCCTGGCAGGCCTTGATGCCGATGATGTTGGCGGGGTTGTGCAGGGGAGCCAGAGGATTGCACTCCTCGATGGCAGCCATGACCTCGTCGGTGATAAGCACGGAGGAGGCGAACTTCTCGCCGCCGTGAACCACACGGTGGCCCACCGCGCCGATCTCATCCATGGAAGTGATCACGCCGTTGGCAGGGTCCACCAGAGCGTTGAGCACGGCCTGGATGGCCTCGGAGTGAGTGGGCATGGCCACATCGGCCTCCTTGACAGCCTCCTTGCCGGTGGGCTTATAGGTGAACTTACCGTCGATACCGATGCGCTCACACAGACCCTTGGCCAGGACCTCCTGAGTCTCGGGGTTGAGCAGCTGATACTTCAGAGAAGAACTGCCGGCGTTGATTACCAGAATATTCATGGGAATCGTCTCCTTCACACGTTAATTTTTAAACACGCCTTGGGTTGCCTTGCTTGGGTTCCTGTAATACAATAGGGGCAAACCCAGTTTGTGTTTTTATTTTAACGCTCTTTCCTGAGAAAGACAACCGTTTTTCTGAAAAAGAGGAAGATAATCCACCAGGAGGTCAATCTCATGCAGGTTATTGGCATCGTTGCCGAATACAATCCCTTTCACACCGGACACGCCTACCAAATTGCCCGTACCCGCCAGGTTCTGGAGAGGGACTGTGCCGTGGTTGCCGTGATGAGCGGCAACTGGGTCCAGGGTGGACGGCCCGCCGTGCTGGACAAGTGGACCCGGGCGCGGCTAGCTCTGCTGGGAGGGGTTGACCTGGTGCTGGAGCTGCCCACCGTGTGGGCGGTGTCCTCCGCGGAGACCTTCGCACGGGGCGCGGTGACCATTCTGGAGCGCAGCGGCGTGGTGGATGTGCTGTCCTTTGGCAGCGAGTACGGAGACGTGGAAAAACTTCGGCGGCTTGCCGCCAGCCTTAACACCCCGGAGTACGAGGAGAGCCTGTGCCGGTTTGTGGGGGAAGGGATGCCCTTTGCCGCGGCCAGACAGGCGGCGGCGGACAGCCTGCTGGGGGAGGAGCTGTCCCTTTTGCTCTCCCAGCCAAACAACAATCTGGGGGTGGAGTACCTGCGGACACTGGACAGCCTAAACAGCAGGATTCGGCCCATGACTGTCCGCAGGGAGGGAGCCCCCCACGATAGCCTGCTGGAGGGCGCGGACCGGCCCCAGCATCTTTCCGCTACCCAACTGAGGGTTTACTTGGAGCATGGGGACTGGCCGGCATTGGAGCCCTATCTCCCAAAGGGCGGGCTGGAGATTTTGAAAGAGGGCTGGAATGGGGTTCCCAGTCTCCAGCGCATGGAGCGGGGAATTTTGGCCAAGCTTCGCACCATAACGGCGGAGGATTGGGCGAAACTCCCGGACAGCGGAGCCGGGGAAGGCCTGCCGCCCCGGCTGGAGCGGGCCGGAAAGCAGTGCCGCTCTCTGGAGGAATTTGTTGCTCTGGCCAAGCCGAAGCACTGGACCCAGGCCCGGATGCGTCGGCTGCTGGTGTGGGCTTATTTGGGCCTGACCCAAACGGACCGGCCGGGACAGCCTGCCTATCTTCGCGTGCTGGGGTTCAACACCCGGGGACAGGAGGTCCTGCGGCAGATGAAGGAGCGTTCCAGTCTGCCTATTCTGACTAAACCTGCCCATGCCCGGCAGCTTCCGGAAAAGGGAAAGCAGCTGTTTGAACTGGAGGCCCGGTGTACCGACCTGTACGACCTATGCCTTGAAACCGTCCCGGGGCCGGGACGAGAGTGGACCACCGGCCCGGTGCGGATGTGAGAGGAGAAGCGATGAAAAACAAGATAACTTGGATCAAGTGGGGGGCAGGGTTGGCTCTGCCTCTGGTGCTGGTGGGGCTGTTTGAGCTGCTCAAAGGCGATCAGGCCCGAATGGGCTGGTGGGTAGACCATGTCATGGCCCCGGTGGAGCAGTTTTTGGCCCGGATTTGGTCCGTGTTTCCCGCTTTCTCCGTGGCCGAAGTGCTCACCGCTCTGGTCTTGATGGTTGGTGTGGTGTGGCTGATCCGGGCGGTGGTGTTGCTGATCCGGAAACGGGAGGGACGCATCTTTACAAAACGGCTGCTGGCTATGCTGGGGGCGGTGCTTTGGATTTGGTGTGCCATGGATTGGATGTGGAACGCTGCCTACTATGCCCCTTCCTTTGCACAGCGCAGCGGATTGGAGACACAGCCCTATTCTGTGGAGACGCTGGAACAGGTTACCGCCCTGTTTGCCGAAAAGGCGGCGGAGTATTCCACCCAGGTGCAGCGGGATGAAAATGGCCTGTTTGCCGAGGATACCGCCGCCATTTTTGAGAAGGGGCCCGAGATCTATGAGAATCTGATGCAGGAGTTCCAATGCCTGGAATTGGAGCATCCCACCCGGGCCAAACCCATCTTTTTCTCCCGCCTGCAGAGCTGGCTGGGGTTTACCGGGGTATATTTCCCTTTCACCGGGGAGGCCAACGTGAATGTAGATGCCCCGTCCTGTCTGCTGCCCGCCACCATTGCCCATGAGATGGCCCACCAGCGCATGGTGGCTGCCGAGCAGGAGGCGAATTTTGTGGGCATTGCCGCCTCGGTCACCAGCGGAGATCCGGTATATGTTTACTCAGGATATTTGATGGGTCTCATCCAACTGTGCAACGCCCTGTATCCAGTGGACCCGGAGGGGTGGAGCGCCATCGTGGAGCAGTATTTCACGCCGGAGCTGGCCGTGGACTGGAACGATAACAACGCCTACTGGGCAGAGCTGTCCTCTCCCGTGGAGGATGCTGCCGAGCAGGTGTATGACTCGTTTTTGAAAGGTAACGATCAGGAACTGGGCATGCGTTCTTACGGAGCCTGTGTGGACCTGTTAGTCACCTACTTTTCTTAGAAGAAAAGTAGGCAAAAGAATTTTGTGCGAAACTTCGTTTCGCCTCGCGCGCATAAAAATAGCCGGCCGCCAATGGCGGCCGGCTTACCTGTTTTATTGTACGTGTACGTGGTCGTTGATGTGTTTCATGCAGTAGCAGTAGTAGCCGTTGCACTTGGAGCAGTAGCGGAACTCCATGTTGGGGTCGTCTGCGTCGGTAATGCCGCACACAGCGCACTTGTGGAGGTAACCCTTCCGCTGCTGAACTTCCTTCTGGGCCTTTTTGAAGTTGATGGTCTGGGGCCGGGCCTGATAGGTCATGCGGCCGGTTTTCCGGCGCACGATGTTCATCAGATCGTCCCAGAAGAAGAGAAAGTAGTTCAGAATGGCCACCACAGGAATGAGGGCATAGCCCCAGGCCCCCAGCATCAGGTAGCGGATGATATCAAACAGGAACAGGGCTGCGTCCAGCCAGGCCAGCCACTTGACTTTCAGAGGCAGAATGCCGTAGAGCAGCACCTGCATCTCCGGGTACAGAGTGGCGAAGGAGAAGAACATGGACATGTTCACATAGTACATGGTGACGCTGGTCTGGAAGGCAAAGCCGATGATGAGGTTGAGGATGGCTCCCAGGAAATAAAATACGGTGAACCGGGTGGAGCCCCACTGGCGTTCCAGGGCGTTGCCAATGTAGTAATAGAACAGAGTGGTCATGGCAAACCACAAAATGGAGAACATATCGCTGGAGCTGTAACCGCTCACCGGCACAAACAGGAAGGTGATGATCCGCCACACCTCGCCATGAAGGACTGCGCTTGGATAGAACATGCACAGCAATGTGGCGTAGCCGCGGGAGAACATATCCAGCAGGTAGATGAGTACATTGCCGATGACAATAAACTTCATCAGATTGGGAATGCCAAAGCGGGGATGTTTGTAACAGAAGCGGTCCAGCCAGCGGGAAATGGCCTTCATGGACAGCCCTCCTTTTTATCATCAATAAAATTGCCGCAGAGACGGCAGAAATGTCCAGAGAGCATTGTACCCGTTTTCTATGGAAAAGTCCATGACGAAAGTGTAAACATTTTCCCGGGGAAGTGGGGAATAAAAAGTTGTGCTTTTCCTGAAAAGGGGAATATGATAGAATAAGTAAGAATGTGGGCGGCTTTGGCCGCTTTTGAATTTATAGAAAAGAGCGAGGAAGCTATGAGTATTGTAAAAGATATGTCCCTGGCCCCCTCGGGCCTGCAGAAGATCCAGTGGGTGCGTGATTTTATGCCCGCCCTCAGCGGCATTGAGGAGCGTTTCCGCAAGGAAAAGCCCTTTGCCGGATTGACTATCGCCGTGTCGGTCCATCTGGAGGCCAAGACCGCCAACCTGGGGCTGGTGCTCCGGGAGGGCGGAGCCGATGTGCATCTCACCGGCTGTAATCCCCTGTCTACCCAGGACGATGTGGCCGCCGCTATGACCCACCTGGGCGTGGATACCTACGGCGTTCACGGCGTCACCCCCCAGGAGTATGAGGACCTGCTGGTAGAGACCCTGAAGTGCCGTCCCCACCTCATCGTGGACGACGGCGGTGACCTCATCTCTCTGCTGGGCGGGCGCTGCGCCGATTTGGGTGAGCGGCTCATCGGCGGCTGCGAGGAGACCACCACCGGTATCCACCGCCTCATTGCCCGGGAGAAAGCGGGCATCCTGCCCTGCCCCATGATGGCGGTGAACGACGCCAAGGCCAAGCACTACTACGATAACAAATACGGTACCGGCCAGTCTACCTGGGACGCCATCATGCACACCACTAACCTGATGGTGGCGGGCAAGACGGTGGTGGTGGCTGGCTACGGCTGGTGCGGAAAGGGCATCGCCATGCGGGCCAAGGGCATGGGTGCCCACGTCATTGTCTGCGAGGTGGATCCCTTCAAGGCGCTGGAGGCCACCATGGAGAACTTCCAGGTCATGCCCATGGACGAGGCGGCCAAGGTGGGCGACCTGTTCGTCACCGCTACCGGTTGTAAGGACGTGATCGTGGACCGGCACTTTGCCGTCATGAAGCACAACGCCATCCTGTGCAACTCCGGCCACTTTGACTGTGAGGTGGACGTGGCCGCTCTGGCTGCTGAAGCGGTGGAGCGCTTCCCCCGCCGGGAGGGCATCGAGGGCTTCCGCCTGAAGGACGGCCGCATCCTCAATGTACTGGCTCAGGGCCGGCTGGTGAACCTGGCCGCGGGCAACGGCCACCCCGCCGAGATCATGGACATGTCCTTTGCGGTGCAGGCCCTCTCTCTAGAGTGGCTGGCCAAGCACCGGGACGGCCTGGAGAAGAGGGTCTACCAGGTGCCCGACGAGATCGACGACCAGATCGGCCGGGTGAAGCTGGCCGCCATGGGCCTCTCCATCGATACCCTTACCCAGGAGCAGAAGGACTATCTGGCCGGCTGGGAGGCATAAACCTATTGACAAAGGCGGAAAAACTGATATAATCCATCTGTACAACTGAAAACCTTATCAAGAGCGGTGGAGGGAACGGCCCTATGAAACCCGGCAACCTGCGTAAGACGCAAGGTGCTAAATCCGGCGGCAGTGTATCGAAAGATGAGGGTGCTTAGACGATAAAACGCTCCGCCAATGCGGAGCGTTTTTTTCACCCCCCAGAAAAAGAAAGGAAAAAGATTATGGCAAAGAAACTGTTTACCTCTGAATCTGTAACCGAGGGGCATCCCGATAAGATCTGCGACCAGATCTCCGACGCGGTGCTGGACGCGATGCTCGCTCAGGATCCTCAGGCTCGTGTGGCCTGCGAGACCACGGTGACCACTGGTCTGGTCCATGTGATGGGCGAGATCACCACCAGCTGCTATGTGGACATCCCCAAGATCGCCCGGGACGTGGTGCGGGACATCGGCTATGACCGCGCCAAGTTCGGCTTTGACTGTGACACCTGCGCGGTGCTCACCTCCATTGACGAGCAGTCCCCCGACATCGCCATGGGCGTGGACAAGTGCCTGGAGGCCAAGGAGGGCGAGCAGGACGACGGCCTGGACAACGGCGCCGGCGACCAGGGCATGATGTTCGGCTACGCCTGCGACGAGACCGAAGAGCTTATGCCTCTGCCCATCACCCTGGCCCAGAAGCTGGCCATGCGCCTGACCCAGGTGCGCAAGGAGGGCAAGGTGGACTACCTGCGCCCCGACGGTAAGACCCAGGTTACCGTGGAGTACGACGAGAACGACAAGCCTCTGCGTGTGGACGCGGTGGTCGTCTCCACTCAGCACAGCCCCGAGGTGGAGCTGAGCCAGATCCGCCAGGATATGATCGACCTGGTCATCCGGCCCATCATCCCCGCCAGCCTCATGGACAATGACACCAAGATCTACGTTAACCCCACCGGCCGCTTCGTGGTGGGCGGTCCTCAGGGTGACTCCGGCCTCACCGGACGGAAGATCATCGTGGATACTTACGGCGGCAGCGCCCCCCACGGCGGCGGCGCCTTCTCCGGCAAGGATCCCACTAAGGTGGACCGTTCCGCCGCTTACGCCGCCCGCTGGGTGGCCAAGAACGTGGTGGCCGCCGGTCTGGCCTCCCGCTGCCAGGTGCAGCTGGCCTACGCCATCGGCGTGGCTCAGCCTGTCTCCGTGCGGGTGGACACCTTCGGCACCGGCCGCGTCTCTGACGAGGATCTGTCCGACGCGGTGCAGCAGGTGTTTGACCTGCGTCCCGCCGCCATCATCCGGGATCTGGATCTGCGCCGTCCCATCTATCGCCAGACCGCGGCCTACGGCCACTTCGGCCGCAGCGACCTGGATCTGCCCTGGGAGCGCACCGACCGCACCGACGCCCTGCTGGCCAAGGTGCAGGCATAAACGAACTGGAAAAACAAGGAATAATCTGTGCTGGTTTCGGCTATCCTTTCAGGGTGGAAGTGACCGGCCGTGCGGGCCGGAGGGGTTCTTCGGCCCGCTTTTTGTCAGTTTTTGGGCTGGACAGACGAGGGCGGCGGGAGTAGAATAAACCTGCATCAGCGCTTCTGTGTGGGACCCGGTCCCACTTCTGTGTAAGGAGGAAACGACTTATGGATCGGAAAGAAATTCTCAGCCGGGTAGACCATACCCTGCTTGCGCAAGACGCCACCTGGGAGCAGGTGAAGGTTATCTGCGATCAGGGTTTGGCCTGTCAGACCGCCTCGGTGTGTATCCCGCCCCGGTATGTTAAGCGGGCGGCAGACTATGTGGGCAACCGCCTGAAGATCTGCACTGTTATCGGCTTCCCCAACGGCTATTCCACCCCCGAGGTGAAGGTCTTTGAGACCGAGGACGCCATCCGCAACGGTGCCGACGAGATCGACATGGTCATGGACATCGGTCTGGCCAAGTCCGGTGACTGGGAAGGCGTGCTGGAGGAGATCAAGGCGGTCAAGGCATCCTGCAAGGGCCGTATTTTGAAGGTCATTGTGGAGGCCTGTCAGCTGACCCAGGAGGAGAAGATCGCCGCCTGCCGGATTGTCTCCATGTCCGGAGCCGACTTTATCAAGACCTCCACCGGCTTTGCCCAGGGCGGAGCTACCGTGGAGGATGTGAAGCTGTTCCGGGAGCACATCAGCCCCGACATGCGCATCAAAGCCGCCGGCGGCATCCGTACCTTTGAGCAGGCCCAGGCCATGCTGGATGCCGGCGCCGACCGTATTGGTGCCAGCTCTCTGGTGGCCCTGTACCAGAAAAACAGCTGAATCAATTTAAACACAAAAAAATCCCCGCTGGGAAGATTCCCAGCGGGGATTTTGTATCTTTGAGTATTTGATCAGCCGATGCCGCCGTAGTAGATGCCAAGCACCAGCACTGCCGCCGCTACGATCACGTAGAAGTAAGCGATGACGTCGAAGCTGCGGCCCAGGGGCTTCTTGCGGCCCAGGTTCAGTTCGGCCTTGATGTCCTTCATGCCCAGGATGAAGTAGATAAACACCGCACACAGCAGAGCGCCGAAGGGGGCGATATAGATGGTCACGGTGTCCAGCCAGGCGCCCATCTTGGGCAGGGCCTCCAGGAAGATGGACACGCCGAAGACCACCACGGCGATGACACACACCGCCAGGCGGCGGGAGAACTTCAGCTGACTGGAGAGAGCCTCGCTGCAGGCCTCCATCATGTTGATGAGGGAGGTGATGCCCGCAAAGAAGACGGACACAAAGAAGAATACCGCAAACAGCCGGCCCATAGGCATGCTCTGGAACACCTGAGGCAGGGTGACGAACATCAGCGGGGGGCCGGAGCTGGGGGAGATGCCGAAGGCGAACACCGCCGGGATGATGGCAAAGCCGGCCAGCAGGGCGGCGATGGTGTCCAGAATGGCGGTCATCACCGAGTGGTGGATGATGTCCTCCGACTTCTTCATATAGCTGCCGTAGATCAGCATGCCTGCGCCGTTGATGGACAGGGAGAAGAAGGCCTGTCCCATGGCCATGACCCAGGTCTCAAACTTGCCCAGGTAGCTCCAGTCGGGGGTGAGCAGGTAGAGGTAGCCCTCCCAGGAGCCGGGGAGGAAGGCCACGCGGATGGCGATGATGAAGAAGAGAATAAAGAAGGCGGGCATCATGAACTTGCTGATCTTCTCGATACCGTCCTTCACGCCCATCAGCAGTACCGCAGCGGTGAGAACCACGGCGATAAGATGCCAGGGAATGGAGCCGAAGTCCACGGCCATGGCGTCAAAATAGGCCTGGGGCTCGTTGGTGAGCACTGCACCGGTGAGAGAACCCACCGTGTATTTCAGCACCCAGCCTACCACCACCGAGTAGCCGATGGCGATACCCAGTACGCCCAGCAGGGGCAGAATGCCGATGATGGAGCCGCCCTTTTTTCCCCGCTTTTTCAGCACGTAATCAAAGGAGCCCGACGTGCCCGTTCCGGTGAGACGGCCCAGGCCAAACTCGCCCGACAGGCCTACATAGCTGAACAGGGCCACAAAGATAAAGTAGGGCACCAAGAAAGCGCCGCCGCCATATTGTCCAATTCGATAGGGGAACAGCCAGATATTTCCCATGCCTACCGCGGAGCCCACGGCGGCCAGAATAAAACCGGCTGAGCTGGCGAACTGCCCGGCAGTTCGTTTATGTTCCATTTCTGATCCTCCTTCTTTCGTCGCGTTGATGCTTTACAGCGTCAAAGCGGCGAAGTACAGTGTCCTTCTATTATAGCGTAGGAATCGGTTCTGTCAAGTCCGGAGGAGAGAGAAAGAGGCAAACAGAGGAAAAGATCAGGCTGGGGAAGGGACAAACACGCCCTGGCGCACGGAGCGCAGGCCCCGCAGAGAGCAGAAATCCACCGGGCGGACCAGATCGGGACATTTGCCCAGCTCCGCCGCGCCGCTTTCCTCTAGCAGACTGGCCACAAACTGAGAACAGAAATAGTGGTGCTCCCGGCGCAGAGGCTGATGGAAGTAGCAGCTCAGTGCACCCAGCAGATTATAGTGGTATTGCTCCCAACGGGCGTACATGGAAGAAAGCTGTTGTTTCAGATGGTTATAGGCCTGGGAGGAGACCTCCAGCTCACATAGACACCAGGGCGTCTCCCGGCCGCCCATGGGACTGCCGTCCAGCCGCTCCTGGACCAGTCCGGCCGGCAGGGCAAAGCGGGGGTCCAGACGGCCAAAGCTGTAAAAGGGGCCGGCGGGACCGTCCAAACCGATGGAGGCATGGGTGTAGCAGTCGTCGGTGGCCAGGTGAATGAGCCGGGAAAACCAGGTCCCGGAACGGGTGAGGAGAATATATACCGTTTTGGTCTGCGTCATATGGACCCCGTCCTTTCTGGATTCAGAATAGCGGACAGGATATAAATTCCATGGAAGAGGAAATTAAGATTTTTATAAAATTGGATTTGAGAATCCTGAATTTTCCCTCGAAAGTCCAGGAACCGGGCGAGCTGTATGGAAGCCCTTGCAATCTGGACAAATTGCGGGTATAATGTTACGGTCTCAATATATAAGTGCCGACTGGCGCGGTAAAAATACAGGAGAGCGTGATTGATTTGAAGTACGATTTCGCGGCCATTGAAAAGAAATGGCAGAAAAAGTGGCTGGAAGAGAAGACCTTCGCCTGCCACACCGGTGACACCGACAAGAAGAAGTTCTATGCTCTGGTGGAGTTCCCCTACCCCTCCGGCCAGGGTCTGCACGTGGGCCATGCCCGGCCTTACACCGCCATGGACGTGGTGGCCCGTAAGCGCCGCATGGATGGCTACAATGTGCTGTTCCCCATGGGCTACGACGCCTTCGGTCTGCCCACCGAGAACTACGCCATCAAAAACCATATCCACCCTGCCAAGGTGACCCACGATAACATCCTGAATTTCCGCAAGCAGCTGCAGATGCTGGGCTACTCCTTTGACTGGGACCGGGAGGTCAACACCACCGACCCCAGCTACTACAAGTGGACCCAGTGGATCTTCCTGCAGCTGTATAAGCACGGCCTGGCCTATAAGACCACCATGCCTGTGAACTGGTGCACCTCCTGTAAGTGCGTGCTGGCCAACGAGGAAGTGGTAGAGGGCGTGTGTGAGCGCTGCGGCGCCCCCGTCATCCGCAAGGAGAAGAGCCAGTGGATGCTGAAGATCACCGAGTACGCCCAGCGCCTCATCGACGACCTGGACGATCTGGACTTCATCGAGCGTGTCAAGATCCAGCAGAAGAACTGGATCGGCCGCTCCACCGGCGCCGAGGTTACCTTCAAGGCCACCACCGGCGACGACATTGTGGTCTACACCACCCGTCCCGACACCCTGTTCGGCGCCACCTATATGGTCCTGTCTCCCGAGCACAAGTTTCTGGACAAGTGGATGCCTCTGCTGAAGAACGCCGACGAAGTGAAGGCCTACCAGAAGCTGGCCGCCTCCAAGTCCGACCTGGAGCGTACCGAGCTCAACAAGGAGAAGACCGGCGTGTGCCTGGACGGCGTGAAGGGCATCAACCCCGTCAACGGCAAGGAGATCCCCATCTTCATCTCCGACTACGTCCTGGCTACCTACGGCACCGGCGCCATCATGGCCGTGCCTGCCCACGACGACCGTGACTGGGAGTTTGCCAAGAAGTTCGGCTGTGAGATCATCGAGGTGGTCTCCGGCGGCGAGGATGTGCAGAAGGCCGCCTTTACCGCCAAGGACGAGACCGGTATCCTGGTCAACTCCGACTTCCTCAACGGCCTGACCGTCAAGGACGCCATCCCCGTTATCACCAAGTGGCTGGAGGAGAAGGGCATCGGCCACTCCAAGGTCAACTACAAGCTGCGTGACTGGGTGTTCTCCCGTCAGCGCTACTGGGGCGAGCCCATCCCCATGGTCTATTGTGAGAAGTGCGGCTGGCAGCCCATCAGCGAGGACCAGCTGCCCCTGCTGCTGCCCGACGTGGAGAGCTATGAGCCCACCGACGACGGCGAGTCTCCCCTGTCCAAGATGACCGACTGGGTGAACACCACCTGCCCCTGCTGCGGCGGCCCTGCCAAGCGGGAGACCGACACCATGCCCCAGTGGGCCGGTTCCAGCTGGTATTTCCTGCGGTATATGGACCCCCACAATGACAAGGCCCTGGCCTCCAAGGAGGCTCTGGACTACTGGAGCCCCGTGGACTGGTACAACGGCGGCATGGAGCACACCACTCTGCACCTGCTGTACAGCCGGTTCTGGCACAAGTTCCTCTATGACATCGGCGTAGTACCTACCAAGGAGCCCTATCAGAAGCGCACCTCCCACGGTATGATCCTGGGTGAGGGCGGCGAGAAGATGTCCAAGTCCCGCGGCAACGTGGTCAACCCCAACGACGTCATCGAGCAGTACGGCGCCGACACCATGCGCACCTATATCATGTTCATCGGCGACTTTGAGAAGGCTGCCGCTTGGTCGGACAACGGTGTGAAGGGCTGTAAGCGCTTCCTGGACCGTGTGTGGAACCTGGCCACCGAGCAGGAGCACACCGGCGATGAGTACTCTCAGGTCAACGAGGTGGCTGTCCACCGTGCCATCAAGAAGGTGTCTGAGGACATCGAGGCCATGAAGTTCAACACTGCCATCGCTACCCTGATGGCCCTGGTCAACGACTTCTACGCCAACGGCGCCAGCCGGGGCGATATGAAGGCTCTGCTGCTGATGCTCTCTCCCTTTGCCCCCCACATGTGCGAGGAGCTGTGGGAGATGGCGGGCTACGGCGGCCAGGTGTGTCTGCAGTCCTGGCCCACTTATGATGCGGCCAAGACCGTTACCGCCACCACCCAGATGGCAGTTCAGGTGGGCGGCAAGGTCCGCGCCAACATCATCGTGCCCACCGACAGCAGCGACGAGGAGGTCGTGGCTGCCGCTCTGGCCAACGAGAAGATCGCCCGCATGGCCGAGGGCATGCAGCTGGTGAAGTCCATCGTGGTCAAGGGCCGTCTGGTCAACCTGATTTTTAAGCCGAAGGCGTAATTGCGGCCCGCAGGCCACCCGCGCGCCATCAAGGGTGCTTGGTCAATCTGATTTTCAAGCCCCAGGCCTGATGGTGCATCGTGCCGTTACAAAAAATTCAAATTTGCAGAGCAAAGAAGAACTTGACATTTGACAGAAAGTCAAATATAATGGTTCTGTTAAAGCCATACAAATGGCCCTTTCGTGGCAGAAAATCTGCCACGCCGGAGGGAGGGAAATATAAATGTCGGAAGTCCGTGTAAGAGAAAACGAGTCTTTGGAGAGCGCTCTGAAGCGCTTTAAGCGCAGCTGCGCCAAGTCTGGCGTGCTGGCCGAGGTTCGTAAGCGCGAGCATTATGAGAGCCCCAGCGTGAAGCGCCGCAAGAAGTCTGAGGCTGCTCGTAAGAACCGCAAAAAGTATTACTAATCAGCACATCGAAACGCCGCAGCGCTGCACAGCGCTGCGGCGTTCTTTGGTTTTTGAAAAAAACGAAAAAACTTTCTTTTTATGCTTGACAAGTGAGCGGGTATCTGGTATTATAAGCCCTGAGCTGAGGCCAAGAGCCAAAGCGACAAGAAAATATGGGGGTATAGCTCAGCTGGGAGAGCGCTTGAATGGCATTCAAGAGGTCAGCGGTTCGATCCCGCTTATCTCCACCAAACGTCCTGAAATCAAACGATTTCAGGACGTTTTCTTTTTTAAAAATTGAAAGTGATCTGAGAATAAACAGCCGCCCTTCTCCTGCATAGAGAAGGGCGGCTGAAGTTTTAAGAGAAAGAGTCAGGAACGGCTTTTGCAGTGGCTCCCACATATTCCTCCAGACAGATCCCGGCCTGGGTAATCACTTTTGCGGCTTCCACACCCACATAGCGGTAGTGCCAGGGTTCGTAGATAATGCCAGTTAAATCGCTTTTCTCTTCCGGATAGCGGAGAATAAAACCATACTCCCAGCAGTGCTCCATCAGCCATCGTTGGACCGGTGTGTCCTCCTGGGAGCTCTCCAGGATCTGATAGTTTTGATCCACAATGTCTACCGCCAGCCCTAGCTGGTGCTCGCTGGTGCCGGGCAGGGCCACTATGGTGGCGGCCATGGACTCAGCCTCTTTTCTGGAGTAGCCCTGAGCAAGAAAATCGTTGACCTGGGCGTCATACAGTCCCTGCTGGGTCTCCTGGGTACGGTAGGAGGAGCAGATGAGAGGGGATAGGCCGGCAGCCCGGCAGTCATCCATCATCGCCTGCAGGGCCTCCGCGCACCGCTGATCTACTGCCTGGCCGGATTCTACCTGCTTCAGAGAGATGGAATAATCCTCCGGAAGAGGGTTCCAGGGATTGACCAGAGTCAGATTCCAAACATGGGTATCATCGGGAGCCTTCCAGTGAGAGGTGGTTCGAGAGATGGAGACGGACAGGGAGGATTTTGGCAGCCAACCTGTTAGAGGAAGGATACGGGGATGGGCGCAGCTGCCCAGCAGAAGAGATGCCGCACAGCCAAAGCCGAGCAGCAGCACCAGCGAGCGCAGCGCCAGACTGCGGGGGTGGCGGTGCTTGGAATCGATAGAAGAGGCAAAATTGTTGTCCATAGAGTTGCCTTCCTGTTCTTTGGTAAGGAAAAATAGATGCAGAGAATCTCCTTTGGGGACAATTTTATTTTAACACAAATGGATAAGCCTGTACCATACGAAAAGTGTGAACTTTTTTTGACAAGGGATGCAGTGACCAAAGGGAAGAGGAGGGCATAGACTGAGGGTGAGAACATGGTTGGGGCGGCGCGCCCCATACGGAACAGGCCGTAAAGGAGCCGGGCCGCTGCGGCGGCAGCAGATGGTGAGGCATCTGTGGGACAAAAATATGTTCCATGGGTGTCTTTGTGTACCCCCTGGAACAGGCTAAACAGATGAATGCCACAGCAATATGTTCCAAATGGGAGGTAACAGTATGGATCAAAAAAGCGGAGAAGCCAGAGCAATACGAGTTTCAGTTGTCACGATCCTGGGCAATGTGGTGCTGACCATTCTGAAACTGGCTGCGGGATTGGTGGCCCATTCCGGGGCAATGGTGTCTGACGCTGTCCATTCCGCATCCGATGTGCTGAGCACTTTTGTGGTGATTGCCGGTGTCAAGCTGGCGGGAAAGGAGGCGGACCGGGAGCACCCCTTTGGCCACGAGCGGTTTGAATGTATGGCTGCCATCCTGCTTGCCTCTATGCTGGCCGTGACAGGGCTTGGAATCGGCTGGACCGGAGTGGGAAACATCCTGGGAGGCGCGGACGCCTTGCCCATTCCCGGGCGGGTGGCACTGGCGGCTGCGGTTCTCTCCATCGTGTCCAAGGAGGCTATGTACTGGTACACCAGAGCGGCGGCCAAGAAGCTGAACTCTCCGTCTCTCATGGCGGATGCGTGGCACCACCGCTCCGACGCGCTGTCCTCTGTGGGCAGTTTTGTGGGGATCTGCGGAGCGAGGCTGGGCATCCCGGAGCTGGATCCGGCAGCCAGTGTGGTGATCTGTCTGTTTATTTTGAAGGCGGCCTGGGACATCTTCCGGGATGCCGCGGCAAAAATGCTGGATACCGCCTGTCCGGAGGAGATGGAGGAGGAGATGCGGCAGACTGCGCTGGCCCAGCCGGGGGTATTGGGTGTGGACCGGCTGCAGACCCGGCTGTTTGGCAACCGAATCTATGTGGAAGTAGAGATTGCTGCGGATGGGGAAGTCCCGCTGGCTGAGGCCCATGAGACGTCGGCGCAGGTACATCATGCCATGGAACGCCGGTTCCCTATGGTAAAGCACTGTATGGTCCATGTGAATCCACGCATCGTTGCCTCCAAGCGGCTACCATAGGAAAGCGTGCAAAAAAAGAGGCTGAGAGCGGAGCAGGTATATCTTGCTCCGCTGATTTTATATTCTCTAAGCTTGAACTAAGGTTGACAGAGTATACTAGCCACCTATGGAAAGGAGGCCGCGAAATGGAGTTTCGTCACGAGTGGAAGCACGAAATCAGCTACTCTGACCTGTTGGCCCTCCGTGCCCGCCTGGGAGCGGTGCTGGAAGGGGACCAGCATGCGGTAAACGGGAGCTACCAGATCCGAAGCTTGTATTTTGACAATCTGGCGGACAAAGCTTTGAGGGAAAAGCTGGATGGAGTAAACAGCCGGGAAAAATTTCGGATCCGGTACTACAACGGAGATCTGTCCCAAGTTTTTTTGGAAAAAAAGAGTAAGTACAGCGGTCTGTGCAGCAAAGAGCAGGCCAGGATGAGCTGGGAAGAGGTCCAAGCCGTAGCTGGCGGAGATGTTACCAGGCTGGCAGACAGCAAAGAGCCCTTGGTCCGGGAATTGTGCTTCAAAATGACCACCCAGGGTCTGCGGCCCCGGACGATTGTGGACTATACCCGGGAGCCCTTTGTCTACGACCCGGGGAATGTGCGGGTGACCTTGGATTACAACATCCGTACTGCCATGGGAAACACGGATTTTTTAAATCCGGACTGCGTAACCATTCCAGCGGGGGACGCTCCCGCCATCCTGGAGGTAAAGTGGGACGGCTTTTTGCCTTCTCTGATCCGAGACCTGGCCCAGGTACCCAGAACTCACACCTCGGCCTTTTCCAAATACGCCGCCTGCCGGATTTACGGGTGAGCGCGAACAATCAAGAAGGAGCAGAACACAATGACTTTTCAAGACATCTTCAAATCCAGCTTCCTGGAGAACATGACCAGCGTTACCCTGTTGGATATGGCCCTGGCACTGGTGCTGGCCTTTGCCCTGGGTATGTTTATTTTCCTTATCTACAAAAAGACCTTTGCCGGGGTGATGTACTCCTCCAGCTTCGGCGTGACTCTGGTGGCCCTGACTATGATCACCACGCTGGTTATCCTGGCGGTCACCTCCAATGTGGTGCTGTCCCTGGGCATGGTGGGTGCCCTGTCCATCGTCCGTTTCCGCACCGCCATCAAAGAGCCACTGGACATTGCCTTCCTGTTCTGGTCCATTGCCGCAGGTATCGTGCTGGCGGCGGGACTCATCCCTCTGGCTGTATTCGGCAGCGTATTTATTGGTGTGTTCCTGCTGATTTTTGCCAACAAAAAGTCCCATGTGAATCCCTATATTGTAGTGCTCCGCTGTGACGGACATGAGAGCGAAGCGGCAGCTACGGAATTTCTGAAGGAAAAGGTCCAGCGCCTGACCGTCAAGAGTAAGACAGTCCAGAAGGGAGCCGTGGAGCTGAACCTGGAGGTGCGGATGAAAGACGAGAATACTGATTTTATCAATGACCTCTCCGAGATGCAGGGAGTCGCCAGCGCCGTGCTGGTCAGCTACAACGGAGACTATATGGGATAAAGAAAGGAGCAGACCATGTCGACCCATAAATACATGGACAAGATCTGCTGCCTGGCTCTGCTTTTAGCCTTGGTGGTGACCGGAGTCTTTCTAAACGCTCCCTCCTTAGGTATCCAGGCGGCCTCCACAACCCAGGGATATGAGAGCCGTCTGTTTGACACGTCAAGGGTCCACACCATCGACATCGTTATGGATGATTGGGAGGGGTTCCTGGAGGGCTGTACCGACGAGGAGTACGAACTGTGCTCGGTGGTCATCGACAACGAGAGCTATAACAACGTAGCCATCCGGGCCAAGGGCAATACCTCTCTGACCCAGGTGGCCAGCTATGGAAACGACCGATACAGCTTTAAAATTGAGTTTGACCACTATGACAGTACGATCAGCTACCACGGCTTGGATAAGCTCAGTCTCAACAACATCATTCAGGACAATACCTATATGAAGGACTACCTCACCTATCAGATGATGGGTTATTTCGGCGTGGACGCCCATTTGTGCAGCTACGTGTATATTACCGTCAACGGGGAGGACTGGGGCCTCTATCTGGCGGTGGAGGGGGTGGAGGAGTCTTTCCTGGAGCGCAACTACGGCAGCGACTATGGAGAGCTCTATAAGCCTGACAGCATGAGCATGGGCGGCGGCCGGGGCAACGGCGGAGAATTTGATCTGGAGGACTGGATGGACGATCAAAGCGGCGAAGAGAGTCAGAATACCCTTCCGGACCGACAGGCCATGAAGGGCCAACGGCCAGACGGTATGACGCCGCCGGATACTGGGGAAGAAGTGCAGTCTGACACAGAAACTATGCCCCAAGATATGCCGGGCGCAGTCCCGTCTCAGGATGATGCCTCGGACAGTCAGACCACAGACCCGGCTCAGACGGATAAACAGTTCGGTGGCCGGGGAGGCGGTATGGGCGGTTCCATGGGCAGCAGCGATGTATCCCTTATCTACACCGATGACGACTACGACAGCTATTCCAATATCTTTGACAACGCCAAAACCGACATCACCGACGCCGACAAGGACCGGCTCATCGCCTCTCTCAAGCAGCTGAATGAGGGTGAGAATATTGAGAGTGTGGTAGATGTGGACGAGGTGATCCGCTACTTTGTAGTGCACAACTTTGTGTGTAACTTTGACAGCTACACCGGCTCCATGATCCACAACTACTACCTCTACGAAGAGGACGGTCAGCTGTCCATGATTCCCTGGGACTATAACCTGGCCTTTGGCGGCTTCCAGGGCGGACAGGATGCCACCTCCATGGTAAACTACCCCATTGACACCCCGGTATCCGGCGGGACCGTGGACTCCCGGCCCATGTTGGCCTGGATTTTTGAGAGTGAAGAGTACACCCAGCTGTACCACCAGTACTTTGCGGACTTTATTTCCTCCTACTTTGACAGCGGTTATTTTACCCAGATGATGGCCCAGACAAAGCAGCTCATTGCCACCTACGTGGAAAAAGACCCCACCAAATTCTGTACCTATGAGGAGTTTGAGACGGGGGTGGAGACGCTGGAGCAGTTCTGCCTGCTGCGGGCTGAGAGCGTCCAGGGCCAGCTGGACGGGACCATCCCCTCCACCTCTGACGGCCAGGCGGAGGACAGCAGCGCTCTGGTGGATGCCTCGGAACTGAGCATTTCGGACATGGGTACCATGAACAATGCCATGGGCGGCGGGATGGGCGGACCTATGGAGCGGGAAGATATAAGTGCTCAGCCCCAGGGGGAGGAAGTGCCTTCCGGCGGCCAGCCATTCGATCTGCCTGTAGGGGAAGACTCAGCTTCCCTGCCGATGGACGGCAATGTTCCTGAGCGTCCCCAGGCCAACACCGCAGCAGAAAGCGGACAAGATCCTATGAAACTGGAGATGAAAGGGGAAAATCAGAGCGCTTTAAACCGCGAATATGGAGTCCTGCTGGCAGCCAGCGCCGCAGTGCTCCTGGCAGGCCTGATTCTTGCGTGGAGATATCGAAAGCGGGCCTGATTTCCCCGGCAGCAGAATAAACGCGCCTCGTGCCAGTTTAAACACTGACACGGGGCGCGTTTTGCACATTTTGATTGCAGGGTGTGGAAGAGTTACTGCTCCAGCAGACCAGCTTCCACCAAAAAGTCCCGGGCTACCTGGTCTACCGGCTCCTGCTCCACGTCCACCCGGTAGGTGAGCTGGCTCATAAGCTGGTCGGTAAACTTACCGTTGAGCAGGGACAGGGTTTCCTCCAGATCAGGGGCCTGTTCCTCAAAGCGCTCAAATACATCGTTGCGCACCAGAATGGTGCCGTAGTAGTCGGGGAAGAAGTGCAGGTCATCCTCCAATACAGTAAGGCCCGCCCGGATGTTCAGACCGTCGGTGGCGTAGACGACTATCACATCATAGGCTCCCTGCTCAATGGCAGTGTACTTGAGCATGATGTCCACCGGGGTGGCCTTGGCAAAGTTCAGGCCATAGAACTGAACGAAGGGATCATACTTCATACTGCCCGCACTGGTGAAGAAGTCAGACTCGGCGCCGAAGCGCAGCTCGCCGGCAACAGGAATCAGATCGCTGATTTTTGTGGGATGATAGGTGTCCATCACATCCTGGGTCACACCGATGGCGTAGGTGTTGTTTACACCGATTTTTCCCATGAGGCGGGCGTCATACTCCGTATTCATCTTCTCGTTGACAAAGTTATAGAGTGTCTGCCCATCGGGGATATCGGTGGTGTCCAGACCCATGATGGTGGTCAGCAGGGTGCCGTCCCAGGTGTACATCAGGTCACAGCTGTGGTCCTGGCCTGTCATAGCATTGAAGTTGTTGACAGCCGTCATCTGATCCTTGATGGTGACGGTGAGGTCGTAGCGGTCCTCCACCAGCTGCTTGATCATGCTATTGACCAGCTGGACCTCGGAGAACTGCCCCTCGTAGAGAACCAGGCCGTCCTCCTGCTGAGGCAGGAAGGTCCACACGGTAAGAGCCACACAGGCCACCGCGGTCACCGCGGCCACGGCCCGGGTGAGCAGCTTACCGGCAGGGGAGGGGGCGCGGTCGGAGCGGCGGTTCATGCGATGCTCCACCAGGGCCATAATGAGATCCAAAATGAGGGCCATGGCCATGAGCACGCCGGTGCCGCTGAGAATGGCCTTCATATCATTTTGCCGGATGCCGGTGTTGATGATGTTGCCCAGGCCTCCGCCGCCCACCATGGCGGCAAAGACCGCCGTGCCGATGGCGTTGACGGCGGCGATGCGCACGCCGGTAAAGATGATGGGGGCGGCCAGGGGAATCTCCACCCGCCGCAGCTGGTACATGCGGGTCATGCCCATGCCGGTGGCCGCCTCTTTCAGGGCGGAAGGCACCTGGTTGAGGCCCAACACCGTGTTGCGCACGATGGGGAGCAGGGAGTAGAGGGCCAGGCCCACAATGACGGTGGGCTTTCCGGCGCCCATAAATACCATGATGATACCCAGCAGAGCCAGGGCGGGGGTAGTTTGAATGAGGTCTACCACCCGGAGAATGATCTTGCCCGTCCGGGGATAGAAGTAGGAGAGTACACCCAGGGGGACGCCGGCGATGAGGGCAAAGAGCAGGGCCACAATGACCATGGACAGGTGCTCAAAGATCACTTGGAAGGTCACAGGTCCCCACCCCCTTTCCGCATGCCACGGGGCACGGCCCGGCGCTGAAGGGCGTCCACCAAAGAGCCCAACACAAAGGCCAGGATGGCGGCGGGAACGGCGCCCAGAAGGATGAGGCCGTTGTCATTGGCGCTGACGCCTGCGTAGATAAAGGTGCCAAGGCCTCCTTGTCCGATCATGGCGGCCAGCACCGCCCAGCTGACGGTGTAGACGGTGGACATACGCAGTCCGCCGATGATGGTGGGCAGAGCCAGAGGCAGTTCCACCCGGACGAGACATTGGATGGGGCTCATACCGCAGCCCTTGGCTGCCTCAATATACTGCCCCTCCACCGAGGAGAGACCGGCGTACGTATTTTTGAGGATGGGAAAGGTTGCGTAGATGGACAGGGCGATGAGAACGGTGATAGGCTGCATGCCCAGAACCAGAAACAGCAGGCCCACAAATACGACGCCGGGGATGGTGTTGAAGATAGAGAGAATGGGTAAAATCAGCTTGGACAGGTTTTTCGGCAGGCGAGAGAGCAGAATGCCAAGCAGCACGCCCAGCACAAAGCCTACCGCTACCGAGACAAAGGTAAAACCCAGATGTTCCAGCAGAGCCTTTGGTAAGTCGTGGAATGTCACTCTGCCTCACCCCCAAAGCTGCTCTGCCATGGCGGAGGCCATGCTGGTTTTGGTGATGATGCCGGCCACTTGTTCTCCGTCTCCCAGCACCACGAGGTAAGGGGCGCCGCTGGAGATGAGCTGGTCAAAGCAGTCCTTGGCGTTATCCTGGGCGTGGACGGTGGGAGTGTTGCAGCGGATGAGGGGCTGAATGGTCTTGACCACGTGGCCGGTGAGACGGATGTCGGCGATGGAGACTGTGCCCTGATACTTGCCCTGATCGTCTACCACCAGCAGGGTGTCTACATTGTGGCGCTGCATTTTGCTGACGCACTCATTGATGCCGCGGTTGGCGGAGACGGAGTAAACGCCGGTGCGCATAAAGTCGGCGGCAGTGAGGTCGTTGGGGGAGTTGGTTTGAATGAACTTGCCCAAAAAGTCCTGGATCTGCCCGGTAGCCGGGTGGGCCAGCATTTCCTCCGGGGGAGCCATCTGTACGATCTTGCCGTGGTCCATAAAGACGATCACGTCGGCCAGATCCAGGGCCTCCTCCATGTCATGGGTGACAAAGACGATGGTCTTGTGCAGCTTCTGCTGAAGGTTGCGCACCTCCTGCTGCAGGGAGCGGCGGGTCATGGGGTCCAGGGCGGAGAAGGGCTCATCCATCAGGACGATGGGGGGCGAGGCAGCCAGTGCCCGGAGGATGCCGATGCGCTGCTGCTGACCGCCGGACATCTCGCTGGGGTATTTATGGGCGTACTGCTCATAGGGGAGATTGACCATCTCCAACAGATGTCGGGCGATGCGGTCGCACTCCTCTTTACTGTATTTCAGCAGAGTGGGAACCACGCAGATGTTTTGGGCCACCGTCATATTGGGGAACAGGCCGATCTGCTGGATGACATAGCCGATATGCCGGCGCAGATCCACCTTGTTCTTGGTGGCGATGTCTTCGCCGTCCAGATAGATCTTTCCGCTGGTGGGCTCGATGAGACGGTTGATCATTTTCAGCGTGGTGGTTTTGCCGCAGCCGGACGGGCCGATGAGCACGGTCATTTGACCGTCCGGGATCTGAAAGCACAGATCGTGCAGAATCTGCTGGGAACCGTAGGCCAGGGAGACATGTTCAAACTGAAGCAAATAGGTACCTCCTTTGCGCTAGCGCGGCAGAACCGGAACACGCAAAGGTGGTCATGCTGCGCTACAATGGGTGAAAAGGAACAACAAAAAGCGGATAAAAAGTATTATGTAAATATTATAAAGGGAGCGGGGGAAAAAGGCAAACAAACATTCTGTTAATTTTTCCCCACCCTGGAATAGAGGGGAGAAAGTAAGGGGAAAAGGGGCTTTTAAAGAGATCTTTTAAAAATCTTAATGATTTATATGGTGTGGGCTTAACATTTCACTGTTACACTGGGACCATCAAGCAAAGGAGGATTGGACCATGGAGTTTACCGCACGATTGATGCTGGCTTTTGCCAGTGTATTGGGTCTGGCAATGACCGTTTGGGGCGGTTATTATTTTGTGACAGCTCTGATGTCCTGGCGGCGCCCCATGGATTACGGCAGGCACCCGGCCCGGACCCGGTTTGCTGTTTTGATCGCTGCCCGCAATGAGGAGCTGGTCATTGGCTCTCTGGTCAACAGCCTGCTGACCCAGAACTATCCCCCGGAACTGTATGATGTATACGTGATCCCCAATAACTGCACCGATAACACCGCTCAGGCGGCCGCCAATTTCGGCGCCAAGGTACTGGAGTGCACCGTTCCCGTCAAGAGCAAGGGCGAGGTCATGCGCTTTGCCTACAACCAGCTGGCTGGTCGTGGCTACGACGCCTTCTGCGTGTTCGACGCGGACAATGTGGCCCATCCCGATTTCTTGAAGGAAATGAACAACGCCTACTGCGCCGGCGCCCGGGCGGCTCAGGGCTACCGGGACAGCAAGAATCCCTACGACACCGCTTTTTCCGGCTGCTACTCCATTTACTACTGGATGATGAGCCGCTTCCACAACAACGGCAAGGCTGGACTGGGACTGTCCGCCATGCTGGGCGGCACCGGCTTTATGGTGTCCGCCGCTGCGCTGGAGAAGATGGGCGGCTGGCGTACCCAGACCATCAGTGAGGATCTGGAGATGTCCGTTCAGCTGGCCATGGCCGAGGTAAAGATCTGGTGGGTCCCTCTAGCGATCACCTATGACGAGCAGCCTTTGAGCTATGAGATCTCGGTGAAGCAGCGCCGCCGCTGGACCAGCGGCACCATTCAGATCGCCCATCAGTATCTGCCTGTGATCATGGAGCGCATGATGCGCAAGCCGGACAGCGTGGTGTTTGATATGGGTGCTACCATGCTGGTGCCTGCCTACCAGGTGGCCGCTCTGGGCAGCTCGGTGCTCTCCGCTCTGGCGGTTGGCTGTTCCCGGCCCTACTTCTCTTTGTCCCTGGCTCTGGGAGCCTTCGCCCTGAATCTGGTGATCAGCGCGCTGGGCGCTACGGCGGCGGCTGTGCTGGTGGTGACGGTGGAGAATAAGTGGGACCGCCGCCTGTGGAAGGGCGTTGCCTGCTACTGGCTGTTCCTGCTGAGCTGGCTGCCTATTACCGTGGGCTGCTACTTTAAAAAGACCACAGTCTGGGAGGAGATTCGCCACACCCGCAATGTGGCTCCTCAGCCCGGTGGAAAAAGCCGACAGGCGCTGATGCCCTGATTTCAGATAAAGAAAATACCCCCGTTTCGCTTCAGGCGAAACGGGGGTATTTTGATATTCAGGCTAAGGGTTCAAAATCACTGGCGGGACGGCGGCAGATGGGGCAGATGAAGTCGTCAGGCAGGGTGTCCGACTCGTAAACGAAGCCGCAGATCTTGCAGACAAAGCCCTTGGGCTTGTCCTGGGGAGCGGGAGATTCCTCGACCACTTCTTCGCCCTTCACGCTGGCGGCGAGGACCTTGGCCAGGGCCTCCAGCTCGGCGTCCTGGCCGGGAGCCAGGGTAGACTTCAGGGTGACAGGGGCCTCCAGAATCTCCATGCCCTTCATGCCGGAGAGAATTTCAGTCATCAGCTTGCCGCTGGCGGGAGCCCAGGAACCGTTCTGAATCAGGGCAACCTTGCGGCCCCGCAGGGCGTGGTGGGCGATGTCGTGGAGGAGATTCTCCATGGAGACAAAGATGCCGTTGTTATAGGTGGTAGAGGCAAAGACGATGTGGCTGTACTTGAAGGCGTCGGAGAGAACGTAGGAGTAGTGGGTCACCGACACGTCGTACATCTCCACAGGGATGCCCATCTCGGCCAGACGGCAGGCCAAGATGTTGGCAGCCGTCTCGGTGCCGCCGTACACGGAGGCAAAGGCGATGAGCACGCCCTGGACCTCGGGCTCATAGGCGGCCCACTTGGCGTACTTGTCCACGATGTAGCCCAGATCCTTGCGCCACACGGGACCGTGGAGGGGGCAGATCATCTGGATATCCAGGCCGGCGGCCTTTTTCAGCAGGGCCTGAACCTGGGGGCCGTACTTGCCCACGATGTTGGTGTAATACCGGCGGGCGTCGTCCAGCCAGTCCCGGTCAAAGTTCACTTCATCAGCAAAGAGCACGCCGTTGAGGGCGCCGAAGGTGCCGAAGGCATCGGCGGAGAAGAGAATCTTATCGGTGGAGTCGTAGCTCACCATAACCTCGGGCCAGTGAACCATGGGGGCATTGACAAAGGTGAAGGTGTGCCGGCCGGTGGTGATGGAGTCGCCCTCGTTGACCAGATGGACCTCCTTGGGATCGGTGCAGTGGAACTGGCGGATCATGTTCAGGATCTTGCCGTTGCAGACGATGGTGGCCTCCGGATGGCGGAGCATCACATCGCCCAGAGTAGCGGCATGGTCGGGCTCCATGTGGTGGACAAAGACATAGTCCAGCTTACGACCGCCCAGAGCATACTCCAGATTTTCAAAGAACTGGGTCTGGATGGCCCGGTCCACCGTGTCAAACAGCACGGTCTTCTCATCCAGCAGCAAGTAGGAGTTGAAGGACATCCCACGGGGAACCGGATGGGTGCTCTCGAACAGGGGATGCTGGCGGTCGTTTCCGCCGATCCAAATCAGATCTTCGGTGACATGACGGATACAGTGCATATTGAAAACCCTTCTTTCTGGTAAAGTATCTTGAAACCGCCCTTTATCATATCACACACCTTAGAAAATTGGTAGCGGGTTTTTACCGCCGGAAACTGTGAGAGATGACGGAAGAAAGAGAAGAGGAGAGACACTTCGGAGAAGGGAAGTGGAATGAAAATTATTTTCAAAGCGGGGAGGAGCGGGAGTGAGTCAGAAAAGAATGGAATAAATACAGGTAAAAAACCACATGCTTCAAGAAAATTTCACATTCATTTGTCATTATACACAGAAATTGTGAAAAAATTTTAAACACTAATACGAATTGAAAATTATTTTCACGAGTGCTATGATGGTTACAACAAAAGGAAAACAAGTAAACGGAGCGGACAGATATCAAAGATATCTGACAAAGGAAAGGTTGGTCTTAACATGGATGTAAAGAAACTGGAACAGGCCAAACAGTGGGTGGAAAAGGAGCTGGCCAGCAGCGCGGAGTTCTGGCTGAAGTACGGTATGGACAAGGAGCACGGCGGCGTGTACACCTGCATCGACCGCACCGGCCGGCTGTTCTCCACCGACAAGAGCGTGTGGATGCAGGGCCGCTGCGGCTGGACCTACGCCTACCTGTGCCACGTGTACGGCAAGCGGGATGAGTGGATGCAGGCCAGCAAGAGCTGCCTGGACTTCATGGAGAAGTACTGCATCAACCGCGAGGCCGGTGACCGGATGTACTTCACCGTCACTGCCGACGGCAAGCCTCTGCGTCAGCGCCGCTACTGCTTCTCCGAGGGCTTCTACGCCCTGGCCAACGCCGAGTATTACGGCCTGACCGGCGAGAAGGAGTACATTGAGCGTGCCCGCCGCGCCTACGAGCTGATCTGGAACCTGAACAACGGTCTCATCAAGGACCCCACCGGCATGGGCCCCAAGACCATTCCCGAGACCCGTACCGGCCGGGCTCTGGCCGACCCCATGATCTACCTGAACATCACCTCGGTCCTGCGCCGCTGCGACCCTGAGCAGCGCGAGCTGTACGATGCGCGGGCCAAGGAGTGCGTGGAGACCATCTTTAAGTATCACCACAAGCCCGAACTCAAGTGCACCCTGGAGACCGTGGGTCCCAACGGCGAGTTCATGGGCGACATCTCTGCCGGCCGCTTTGTGAACCCCGGCCACGACATCGAGTGCTCCTGGTTCCTGATGGAGCAGGCCAAGTACACCAACGACGACGAGCTGCGCCGCAAGGCCATGGAGGTCTTTGACATGGCCATCGCCAACGGCTGGGACAATGAGTACGGAGGAATTCTGTACTTCATCGACTGCAAGGGCTTCCCCCCCGAGGCTTATGAGCACGACATGAAGCTGTGGTGGCCCCACAACGAGGCCCTGATCGCCAGCCTGATGATGTATCGGGACAGCGGCGATGAGAAGTACCTGGATTGGTTCTTCAAGGTGCTGGATTACTGCAAGACCTACTTTGCTGACGACGAGTACGGTGAGTGGTACGGCTATCTCCGCCGGGATGGCAAGCCCACCATGCCTGCCTGCAAGGGCTGCACCTTCAAGGGTCCCTTCCATGTGCCCCGCTGCCTGATCATGGTGGATACCATGCTGGGTGAGATCCTGGCCCGCTGAACATGTTCCCTAACCGCGCGGTGTGCGCGGAGAAACCTCTCCGGGCCTGAAGCGAGGCCGGAGACATATATATAGAGGAGGAAAAAATCATGAGCAATCTGGACAAGTATAAGGGCATTATTCCTGCATTCTACGCCTGCTATGACGAGCAGGGCAACGTCAGCCCCGAGCGGGTGCGCGCTCTGACCCAGTACTATATGGACAAGGGCGTCAAGGGCGTGTACGTCAACGGCTCCTCCGGCGAGTGCATCTACCAGGGCGTCGCTGAGCGTAAGATCATCATCGAGAACGTGATGGCCGTGGCCAAGGGCAAGATGACCGTCATCAACCACGTGGCCTGCAACAACACCCGGGACAGCGTGGAGCTGGCCAAGCACTCTGAGGAAGTGGGCGTGGACGCCATTGCTTCTATCCCTCCCATCTACTTCCGCCTGCCTGAGTATTCCATCGCTGCTTACTGGAATGCCATCAGCGCTGCCGCTCCCAACACCGACTTTGTCATCTACAACATCCCCCAGCTGGCCGGTACCGCTCTGACCATGAGCCTGTTTGCTGAGATGATGAAGAACCCCAAGGTTGTGGCTGTGAAGAACTCCTCCATGCCCACCCAGGACATCCAGATGTTCAAGGCCGCCGGCAAGGCTGCCAAGGGCGAGTTCGTGGTGTTCAACGGTCCCGACGAGCAGTTTGTGGCCGGCCGCGCCATCGGCGCTGACGGCGGCATCGGCGGCACCTACGGCGTCATGCCCGAGCTGTTCCAGAAGCTCAACGAGCTGATCGTTGCCGGCGAGCGGGACAAGGCCACCGAGCTGCAGTATGACATCAACGAGATCATCTACAAGATGTGCTCCAGCCACGCCAACATGTACGCCGTGGCCAAGGAGATGCTCCGCATCAACGAGAACCTGGATCTGGGCGGCGTGCGTGAGCCTCTGGAGAACCTGCAGGAGGCCGACAAGGCTGTGGCCAAGGAGGCCGCCGCTATGGTCATGGCTGCCAAGGCTAAGTACTGCTGATCTATTGTATAACCGATCCCCCGCATAACAATCCTCCGCAAAGCCAATCGCGCTGGACAGGCGGAGTGTGGTGCCGCCTGTCCGGGAGAATTTAAGATAAGGGAGATAACAACACATGCCTAACATGCAAGGTTTTACTGACATTGACCTGGCAGTACTGATCGTCTATCTGCTGGCGGTTCTGTTTGCTGGTCTGCACTTTGCCAAGAAAGAGATGAAGGGCAAAGAGTACTTCAAGGGCGACGGAACTGTGCCTTGGTGGGTCACCTCCGTGTCCATCTTCGCTACCCTCCTCAGCCCCATTTCCTTCCTGTCCCTGGCCGGCAACTCCTACGCCGGCACCTGGATCATGTGGTTTGCCCAGCTGGGTATGCTGCTGGCCATTCCTCTGACCATCAAGTTCTTCCTGCCTATTTACAGCAAGCTGGACATTGATACCGCTTACCACTACCTGGAGCTGCGCTTCAACAGCAAGTTCCTGCGCGTGCTGGGCGCTGTTATGTTCATCATCTATCAGGTGGGCCGTATGTCCATCATCATGTACCTGCCCTGCATGGTGCTGTCCTCTCTGATGGGCATCAACGTGAACATCCTGATCATCATCATGGGCATCATCGCCATCATCTACTCCTACACCGGCGGCCTGAAGAGCGTGCTGTGGACCGACTTCATCCAGGGTTCCGTGCTGCTCATCGGCGTTACCTTCGGTCTCATCTTCCTGATTGCTCACCTGGATGGCGGTTTCGGTGCCATCATCAACGAGTTTACCAACAACCACAAGTTCCTGGCTGTGGATCAGCCCATCTTTGACGCCAACATCCTGAAGGACAGCGTGTTCCTGCTGATCGTGGGCGCCGGCTTCAACACCATGGGCTCCTACGTCTCCTCTCAGGACATCGTGCAGCGCTTCACCACCACCACCGACACCAAGAAGCTCAACAAGATGATGCTGGCCAACGGCTGCCTGTCCATCTTCATTGCCACCGTCTTCTACCTCATCGGCACCGGCCTGTATGCCTTCTATCAGACCCAGGGCAACCCCCTGCCCCCTGCTGCTCAGCAGGATCAGATCTTCGCTTCCTGGATTGCCTTTGAGCTGCCTGTTGGCGTCACCGGCCTGCTGCTGGCCGCCATCTATGCCGCTGCTCAGTCCACCCTGTCCACCGGCCTGAACTCCGTGGCTTCCAGCTGGACCCTGGACATTCAGGAGCGTCTGTCCAAGAAGAAGCTGAGCTTTGAGACCCAGACCAAGATCGGTCAGTACGTCTCTCTGCTGGTTGGTATCTTCTCCATCGTGGTGGCCATGGTTCTGGCCAACGGCGGCGTCAAGTCCGCTTACGAGTGGTTCAACGGCTTCATGGGCCTGGTTCTGGGCATCCTGATCGGCAGCTTCATCCTGGGCGCCTTCACCAAGGTGGCCAACACCTTCGGTACCACCCTGGCTTTCATCGCTGCTTCCGCTGTGATGGTCTTCATCAAGTACGGCCCCTATGCTGCTGATGTGTCCATCTGGTCCTACTCCATCATCTCCATCGCCGTGTCCCTGGTTGTGGGTATCCCCGCTTCCATGATCTGGCGTGCGGTGAAGGGTGACAAGAGCGTTCCCGCTCCCAACACTACCATCTACAAGAACTAACCTCTGTTTCCACAGAGCTCTGAGGCTCCCGGCCAGGCCGGGAGCCTTCAAAAAACAAGGAGGCCATATCCATGGTATTCGGCAACATCCGTGATCGCAAAGATTATGCCTGGCTGGAGGACGTGGTGGGCAAGTGCTTTGACTACGCCAACACCCACGATCTGCTCAGCTTTGAGAAGGGCAGCCACACCATCGACGGGGACGACCTGTTCGTCAACATCGTGGAGTACGAGACCACCAACGCCGCCGACCGCTTCTGGGAGGCCCACCGGCAGTATCTGGACCTGCACTTCATGCTCCGCGGCCCCGAGCAGATCGATGTGAACTTCATCGACAACATGGAGCAGAAGGAGTTTGTGGAGAAGGACGACTTCCTGCCTCTGGAGGGCGAGCCCAACAGCCACGTGGTGCTCAACGCAGGTGACTTCCTGCTGTGCTATCCTGCCGATGCTCACCGCACTGCGGTGAAGGTAGGGGAGCCCACCACCATTAAAAAGGCGATCTTTAAGATCAAAATTAAATAAGTCAGCAAGGACCATTCCTTTCTAAAAACAACCGCCGCAGGGCCGCAGATTTTTACATCTGCGGCCCTGCGGCGTTATACAGGACAAGAAAAAATAAAAAAGCGGTTGACAAAAATCTGCCAACCATGGTACAATAAAATGCTTTTATATCCATGTCAAAAAGAACAAGGTCCCCCATGTTCTTGAGACAGTGTAGCATAGCCAATATAAAAAGGCAAGAGAAACCGATAGAAAACGAACAACGCACCCGGGTGTGCGGCACCAAGTGAAATCCGGGAAATTGTGGATTCTCCACAAAGAAACGGATGGGATTCGCCGCAAACCCACCGGAAAACAGTAGATCTGCCCGTTTAGTGACGAAGAAAGCGAGTTGATTTTTAGAATGGTAAAGGAAAGCATGGAAGACGTGCGCGCCCGCGTGGAAGCCAGAGCCAAGGACGTGTACTACGGCCGGACCCTGCGCAAGAGCTTTGCCCGCTACCAGGAGATCCTGGAGATGCCCAACCTGCTGGAGGTGCAGAAGAAGTCCTACCAGTGGTTTTTGGACACCGGCCTGCGTGAGGTCTTCAAGGACGTAGCCGCCATCACCGACTACGCCGGCAACCTGGAGCTGAGCTTCATCGACTACTCCATGGACGAGAAGCCCAAGTACGACGTGGAGGAGTGTAAGGCCCGGGACGCCACCTACGCCGCTCCCATCAAGGTGAAGGTGCGTCTGCGCAACAAGGAGACCGAGGAGATCAAGGAGCAGGAGATCTTCATGGGAGATTTCCCCATCATGACCAACTCCGGCACCTTTGTGATCAATGGTGCCGAGCGTGTCATCGTCTCCCAGATCGTCCGTTCTCCCGGCATGTACTACACCCGTACCGCGGATAAGGCGGATAACCTGACCTTCGCCACCACCGTGATCCCCTACCGGGGTGCCTGGCTGGAGTATGAGACCGATCTCAGCGACATCTTCTATGTCCGCATCGATAAGAACCGCAAGCTCCCCATCACCTGCCTGATCCGTGCGGTTGGTCCCAAGACCGACGCCGAGATCCTGGAGATGTTCGGTGAGGACGAGCGGATCGTGGCCACCATGGAGAAGGATTCCTGCAAGACCTACGAGGAGGCCCTGCTGGAGATCTACCGCAAGCTGCGTCCCGGCGAGCCCCCCACGCTGGACTCCGCTGAGAGCCTGCTCAACGCCACCTTCTACGATCCCCGGCGCTATGACCTGTCCGCCGTGGGCCGTTACAAGTTCAACAAGAAGATGAACCTGGCCACCCGTATCTCCGGCCACACCCTGGCCATGCCCGTGGCCGACCCCCGCACCGGCGAGATCATCGCCGAGGCCGGTGAGTCCCTGTCCCGTGAGCGCGCCCGTGAGCTGGCCGCCAAGGGCGTCAACGAGGTGGTGCTGGACGACGACGGCAAGCAGGTGAAGGTCTTCTCCAACAACATGGTGGACATGAAGAACTTCGTGGACTTCGATCCCGAGGAGTGCGGCATCTCTGAGATGGTCTTCTTCCCCGTGCTGTGCCAGCTGATGGACCAGTTCAGCGGTGAGGAGCTCAAGGAGCAGATCGCCGCCCATGTGGACGACCTGGTGCCCAAGCACATCATCAAAGAGGACATCATGGCCTCCATCAACTACCTCAACGGCCTGGCCCACAACATCGGCACCCCCGATGACATCGACCACCTGGGCAACCGCCGTCTGCGCTGCGTGGGCGAGCTGATCCAGAACCAGTTCCGCATCGGCTTCAGCCGCATGGAGCGCGTCATCCGCGAGCGTATGACCACTCAGGATCTGGATGTGGTCACCCCCCAGAGCCTCATCAACATTCGTCCTGTCACCGCCGCCATCAAGGAGTTCTTCGGCAGCAGCCCCCTGAGCCAGTTCATGGACCAGACCAACCCTCTGGCCGAGCTGACCCATAAGCGCCGTCTGTCCGCCCTGGGCCCCGGCGGTCTGAGCCGTGACCGCGCCTCCTTCGACGTGCGTGACGTTCACTACAGCCAC
>NZ_JBKVXZ010000020.1:48076-52448 GCF_046973065.1 Flintibacter sp.
GCCACTACGGCCGTCTGTGCCCCATTGAGACCCCCGAAGGTCCTAACATCGGCCTGATTTCCTATCTGGCCTCCTATGCCCGCATCAACCGTTACGGCTTCATCGAGACCCCCTACCGCAAGGTGGATAAGGCCACCGGTCAGGTCACCGACCAGATCGAGTATATGACCGCCGATGTGGAAGACGAGTATGTTATCTGCCAGGCTACCGAGCCTGTGGACGAGAACAACCGCTTCGTCAACGAGCGTATCACCTGCCGCCGCCGCAACGAGATCATCTCTGTGCCCGCCGCTCAGGTGGATTACGTGGACGTGTCCCCCAAGATGATGGTGTCCATCGCGACTGCCATGATCCCCTTCCTGCAGAACGACGACGCCAACCGTGCCCTGATGGGTGCCAACATGCAGCGTCAGGCCGTGCCCCTGCTGCGTCCTGAGGCCCCTGTGGTGGCCACCGGCCAGGAGCACAAGAACTGCATCGATTCCGAGGTCGCCATCCTGGCTGAGGGTCCCGGTACCGTCACCAAGGTGTCCGCACGGTATATCACCGTCAAGTACGACAACGGCCAGACCAAGGAGTACCGTCTGACCAAGTACCTGCGTTCCAACCACGGTACCTGCATCAACCAGCGTCCCATCGTGAACATCGGCCAGCGGGTGGAGTTCCAGGACGTGCTGGCTGACGGCCCCTCCACCGACCGGGGCGAGATCGCTCTGGGCCGGAACATCCTCATGGGCTTCATGACCTGGGAAGGTTACAACTACGAGGACGCCATCCTGCTCAACGAGCGCATGGTGAAGGAGGACGTGTTCACCTCCATCCACATCGAGGAGTATGAGCTGGAGGCCCGTGACACCAAGCTGGGTCCCGAGACCATCACCCGCGACATCCCCAACGTGGGCGAGGACGCCCTGCGTGACCTGGACGAGCACGGCATCATCCGTGTGGGCGCCGAGGTCCATGCCGGCGACTACCTGGTTGGTAAGGTCGCCCCCAAGGGCGAGGCTGAGGCCACCGCGGAGGAGAAGCTGCTGCGGGCCATCTTTGGCGAAAAGGCCCGTGAGGTCCGTGACACCTCCCTGAAGGTGCCCCACGGCGAGAGCGGTACCATCGTGGACGTAAAGATCTTTACCCGTGAGAACGGCGACGAGCTGTCTCCCGGTGTCAATCAGGTGGTTCGTGTCTATATTGCCCAGAAGCGTAAGATCTCCGTGGGCGATAAGATGGCCGGCCGCCACGGTAACAAGGGTGTTGTTTCCCGCATCCTGCCCCAGGAGGATATGCCCTTCCTGCCCGACGGCACTCCCCTGGATATCGTACTGAACCCCCTGGGCGTGCCTTCCCGTATGAACATCGGTCAGGTGCTGGAGGTCCACTTGGGCTACGCTGCCAAGACCCTGGGCTGGAAGGTGGCTACCCCCATCTTCAACGGCGCCAGCGAGGCCGACATCCAGGAGTGCCTGAAGATGGCCGGTCTGGCCCGCGAGGTGGGCAAGAACGAGCCTCTGATCGGCAAGCAGCTGTATCTGGCCGACGAGGACGGCGAGCTGCAGACCCTGTCTGCTGAGGAGATGGCCGACACTGCCCAGATCAATCAGTGGCAGCAGGAGGGCCGCCTACGTCTGGTGGACGGCAAGAACTGGCTGTACGACGGCCGTACCGGTGAGCGGTTTGATAACCCCGTCACCGTGGGTTACGTGTACTTCCTGAAGCTGCACCACCTGGTCGACGATAAGATCCACGCCCGTGCTACCGGCCCCTACTCTCTGGTTACCCAGCAGCCTCTGGGCGGCAAGGCACAGTTCGGCGGCCAGCGCTTCGGCGAGATGGAGGTGTGGGCCCTGGAGGCTTACGGTGCTGCCTACACCCTGCAGGAGATCCTCACCGTCAAGTCCGACGACGTCACCGGCCGTGTCAAGACCTACGAGGCCATTGTCAAGGGCCACAACGTGCCCAAGCCCGGTGTGCCTGAGTCCTTCAAGGTGCTCATCAAGGAGCTGCAGTCCCTGTGTCTGGACATGAAGGTGCTGGACGCCCAGGGCAACGAGATCGAGCTCAAGGACGAGGACGAGGATACCTATCAGCCCGGCGCCCGGGACGATTACTACAAGGACGACGAAGACTTCGGCTATCAGAAGGACGCCGACTTCGCCGCCGCCGGCGGCTTCACCTTCAAGGGTCAGAGCGATGACGACGACCTGACGGTGGAGCTGGACGAGGAGGACGGCCAGGATGAAGAAGAGTCGTACTCCGGCGAGGACTATGAATAAGTAAGGGAGGAAGTCTGAAGAATGAGTTACGCTGAGTTTGACGCCATCCAGATTGGCATCGCCTCCCCTGAGAAGATCCGCGAGTGGTCTTACGGCGAGGTCAAGCGCCCCGAGACCATCAACTACCGCACTCTGAAGCCCGAGAAGGACGGCCTGTTCTGTGAAAAGATCTTTGGCCCCACCAAGGACTGGGAGTGTAACTGCGGCAAGTACAAGAAGATCCGTTACAAGGGCAAGATCTGTGACCGCTGCGGCGTAGAGATCACCCGCTCCAAGGTCCGCCGTGAGCGCATGGGCCACATTGAGCTGGCTGCCCCTGTGTCCCACATCTGGTACTTCAAGGGTATCCCCTCCCGGATGGGCCTGCTGCTGGATATCAGCCCCCGCATCCTGGAGAAGGTGCTGTACTTCGCCAGCTATATTGTGATTGACCCCGGCTTCACCCCCCTGTCCCGCAACCAGATCCTCTCCGAGAAGGAGTACCGGGACATGCGGGAGAAGTACGAGGACGACTTTGACGCCGGCATGGGCGCCGAGGCCGTGAAGAAGCTGCTGCAGCAGATCGATCTGGAGCAGCTCTCCGACCAGCTTCGCAAGGAGCTCAAGGACGCCTCCGGCCAGAAGAAGGCCCGCATCGTCAAGCGTCTGGAAGTGGTAGACGCCTTCCGCATCTCCGGCAACAAGCCTGAGTGGATGATCATTGACGTGCTGCCCGTTATTCCCCCCGAGATCCGGCCCATGGTTCCCCTGGACGGCGGCCGCTACGCCTCCTCTGACCTCAACGACCTCTACCGCCGGGTCATCAACCGCAACAACCGACTCAAGCGCCTGATCCAGCTCAACGCTCCTGACATCATTGTCCGCAACGAGAAGCGTATGCTCCAGGAGGCGGTGGACGCCCTGATCGACAACGGCCGCCGCGGCCGTGCCGTCACCGGCGCCAACAACCGCGCTCTGAAGTCCCTCAGCGACATGCTGAAGGGTAAGCAGGGCCGCTTCCGTCAGAACCTGCTGGGTAAGCGTGTTGACTACTCCGGCCGTTCTGTTATCGTGGTCGGCCCCTCCCTAAAGATCTACCAGTGCGGTCTGCCTAAGGAGATGGCCATTGAGCTGTTCCGCCCCTTCGTGATGAAGAAGCTGGTGGACGACGGTCTGGCCAACAACATTAAGGCCGCCAAGAAGATGGTGGAAAAGGGCGAGGCCGCTGTGTGGGACGCCCTGGAGTTCGTCATCAAGGATCACCCTGTCATGCTCAACCGCGCGCCTACCCTGCACCGTCTGGGTATCCAGGCCTTCGAGCCCGTGCTCGTGGAGGGCCGCGCCATCAAGCTGCACCCCCTGGTGTGTACCGCCTTTAACGCCGACTTCGACGGCGACCAGATGGCTGTCCACGTACCCCTGTCTGCCGAGGCTCAGACCGAGGCCCGGGTGCTCATGCTCTCTGCCAACAACCTGCTGCGTCCCCAGGACGGCGGCCCGGTTACCATCCCCTCTCAGGATATGATCCTGGGTGCCTACTACCTCACCTATGCCCGTGAGGAGGGCGGCCTGGGCCACTGCTTTGCCGACAAGGACGAGGCTATGCTGGCCTACGACTCCGGCATCGTCACCCTCCATACCCCCATCAAGGTGCGTATGTACCGTGAGATCAACGGTGTCATGGAGCACAAGCTGGTGGAGACCACCGTGGGTCGTCTGATCTACAACGAGGCCATTCCTCAGGATCTGGGCTTTGTGGACCGCACCAACCCCGAGACCATGTTCGACCCCGAGATCAACTTCGTGGTGGGCAAGAAGCAGCTGGGCAAGATCATCGACAAGTGCATTACCAAGCACGGCTTCACCGTTTCCGCCGGTGTGCTGGACGCCATCAAGGACCTGGGCTACCACTACTCCACCCGCGGTTCTCTGACCGTCGCCATCGCCGATATGACCGTACCTCAGAAGAAGTACGAACTGATCGGCGACACCGAGAAGGAGATCATCAAGATCGACCGGCAGTACCGCCGCGGTCTGATCACCAACGAGGAGCGCTACCGCCTGTCTGTTCAGGCCTGGGAAAAGACCACCGCCGACGTGACCACCGCCCTGCAGGAGTCCAT